>JAFSTS010000168.1 GCA_017445685.1 Clostridia bacterium
GCGAACTCCGGCAAGAATCCGCTGGAGCAGCCGCGTATCTGCAAGGAAGTGCTCAGTGCCCGCCGTTACAATAACGAGATCAAAAAGCTGGTCAAAGGCTTCATGATCGAAAGCTATATCGAGGACGGCAACCAGAAAATCGGCGAGGGTGTCTACGGAAAATCCATTACCGACGCCTGCCTCGGCTGGGAAAAGACCGAAAAACTTATCTACGATATCGCCGAGAAGAAGTAAAACTTTCCGCCGGATGAGGCGCAGGCACAAAATTACCTGCAAGCAACATACAATACGAAGAAAACCCCCGATGCAGTTCAAATGCTTCGGGGGTTTTGCTTTGATATCAAGGTTTCGATTTATCAGAAGTGTCTTAATATTTAGCAACGATCTCCTCTACCATCAGATCGCGGAAGCGTTTAAAGGTTTCCTGATCAAGATTGCAGTGATCTCTGTCGTAGGAGACATACTCGGTGATATCTTTGCCGAGAGACTTCATCTTTTCAGTGAATTTGTCAGCGTGAGCGGTCTTGCTTACCTGCGAATCCTTTTCGGCAACAAAGAGGTGATATTTAATATCGGGCATTGTTTCGGCAAGATGATAGGGTGAAAAGTTTTTCAAAACATCTTCCATCTTTCCGTCTTCATTGTAAAACGCGCTGTAGAGCGTTCTGGGCAGATCGTCTCGTTCGGAATAGTGGTAAACGAGGTCGCATACAGGGCAGTTTGTGACACAGGCGATAGGCGTTCGTTTTGCATATCTGCTGTAAACAAGAGCTGAAAGTCCGCCCATGCTTCCGCCTGCCGAAACGATCGGAAGATCATCAGGCAACGAGTATTTTTCAAAAAGCACATCAATTATCTCGTCGATAAAACCGATCGTCTGGCGGTTCATCCATGACCAGGGGTTGTCGTAAGGGGACAGGCAAATGATGTTCTGCGCCGTGGCTCTTTCTTCAAGGTCTTTGCTTTCGGGACCTGTAAAGAAATGGTTAAGTCCTGCAAACAGGATAATGATCCCTTTGATGTCGCCGTCAATTTGCCTGTCGTTTGACGATGTGAAACGCTGAAGGGTTTCGTAGGTGATAAGTTTTTCCATGATAATGCTCCTTTTTTGTGCTGAATTTAATTATATCCAATAAAACGGACCGCCGTAACGATCCGTAATAAACTACAATAGATATTCGAAAATGTATTTGAAGAACATCGCTTCGGCAAGCTTGCTGACGACTGGATCGTCGCCAAGACCGTGACCGGAATTGGGATAAACAAGATAGTCGTGTTTGACTCCGTACTCTGTCAGCTTTTTGTCGAGGGTTATGGAGTTGTCAAAGGATATAAGAGTATCCAGCTTGCCGTGGCAGATGAGGGTCGGAACAGTGTTTTCGTTGATGTATGTGACGGGCGACGCTTTTTCGAGATAGGGAAGGGCATCGTCGAATGTTTCTTCGGTAAAGGTGTAACCGATAACATCTCCTATCCAGGCGGCAACTGTGTTAAAACTGCCGAGAGCGTTATTGTACAGGAAATCAGGCTCTGCAAAGTTTGCAGGTCCGCTGCGGCTATATACGGCAACGACTTTAAGCGGACACACATCGGCTTTCGAATATGCATACAGCATCGAGAGATGAGCGCCTGCAGAAGAGCCTGCAAACATGACCCTTGTGATTTTGTACCCTTTTTCAGTGCCGGTTTTGACAATGGAATTTATAGCGGCAGCGATATCGTCAAGCATATCGTAACAGTCTGTGTTTTCATCCGCAAAGCGATAGTTCATTGAAGCGCAGACGATGCCGAATTTCTGATAGGATCTTATCGAAGAAAGATAAGACTGTTTGTCTCCGCTGACCCATGCGCCGCCGTGGATATAGAGAAGCAGTCCATACTCTTTTTGCTTTGCGATCTTTCCGGGGTATACAACATCGTATACCTGATTTTCGCTTTCGCCATACGACACATCAAGCATTTCAACTGCTTTAAGGCATGGAAACGCAGGGATAAGCCCCAAAACAAAAATCAAAAGCGAAACAATCATTGAAACAAGTTTCGTGCAAAAAATCCTCATACCGAACCTTCTCATAAATCGTTTTTTCCATTATACAATAAAGGAATTTGTATGTCAAGGGAGACAACAGCAGCTAAAAAATAGTTATATGCTGCAATTGAATCTGCCGGCTATGAGCAGCCAAAAGGCATATACTTTTAAAAAGGCTTGACATATTTTTGTAAAATGGTATAATAAACTGACATTGTCAAGTGCTTTAACTTATTTTACAGTAGGAGGCCTGTTTTATGGCGCAAGAAGTATTATTGACCAAAGAAGGATACGAAAAACTGACCGAAGAGCTCAACACTCTCAAGACAGTCGGCAGAGACGACATTGCCGAAAAAATCAAAGTCGCATTGTCTTTCGGCGACCTTTCCGAAAACAGCGAGTATGATGAGGCAAAAAACGAACAGGGCAAGATGGAACACAGGATCAACGAGATCGAAGAAACCCTCAAGCACGCCAAGATTATCGACGATTCCGACATCAGCACCGACACAGTCTCGATCGGTTTGACAGTTACTATCAAAGACATTGAATACGACGAGGTTTTGACCTATAAGATCCTCGGCGACGAAAAAGAGTCCGACCCGGACGCAGGCATAATTTCCGCGCGCTCTCCGATAGGCGAAGGTCTTTTGGGTCACCACAAGGGCGAAAAGGTCGATATCGAAGTTCCTTCGGGAATCATTTCCTTTGAAATTCTCGAAATCGAAAAGAAGTAAAAAGTTTTGTTTTAAGGAGAATACGAATTGGCTAACGAAAAAATCGAAAATGCCGCCGTTTCCGAACAGGCGGAAGAGCAGGACATAAACGAACTGAGAAAAATCAGGCTCGAAAAGCTTGAAAAACTCCAGCAGGCAGGCAAAGATCCGTTCGAAGTGACTGTTGCCGAGCAGACGAAAACTGCAAAAGAGATAATCGACAACTTTGAACAGCTTGAAAATACCGATGTTTCGATATGCGGAAGGATCCTGACATGGAGAGACATGGGCAAGGCGAATTTTATCAACATCAGCGACCGCTCCGGCAGAATGCAGGTCTATGTCAGAATAAACGACATAGGCGAGGAGGAATTTGCCGAGTTTAAGAAATGGGATATCGGCGACATAATTGAAGTCAAGGGATATGTTTTCAAGACCCATACAGGTCAGATCACTGTCCATGCAAAGAGTGTGAAGCTGCTTTCGAAGTCGCTTCTTCCTCTGCCTGAAAAATTCCATGGTCTTAAAGATGTCGACACTCGCTACAGGCAGCGTTATATCGATCTTATCGTGAATCCCGATTCGATGGAAACTTTCAAAAAACGCTCTCAGATAATCAAAGAGATCCGTTCCTTCCTTGATAAAGAGGACTTTATCGAGGTTGAAACTCCGATCCTTGTCCAAAATGCAGGCGGCGCGGCGGCAAGACCGTTCCTTACCCACCACAACAGCCTTAACGAAGATCTGAAGCTTCGCATTTCGCTTGAGCTTTATCTCAAACGCCTTATCGTCGGCGGCATGGAGAGGGTATTCGAGATCGGCAGAGTTTTCAGAAACGAGGGTCTTGACATCCGCCACAACCCTGAGTTTACTCTTATGGAGCTTTATCAGGCTTATACCGATTACAACGGCATGATGGATCTGACCGAGAGAATGTTCAGACATCTTGCTCAGACAGTCGTAGGCTCAACTAAGTTCACTTACGGTGAAAATGAGATCGACTTTTCCAAGCCGTTTGAGAGAATTACGATGACCGAAGCGGTCAAAAAATATACAGGTATCGACTTTGACGAGATCTCCTTTGAAGAAGCGAAAAAGCTTGCCGATGAAAAGGGTATCGAGTATGAGGACAGGCATAAAAAAGGCGATCTTCTTAGTATGTTTTTTGAAGAATTTGTCGAGCATCATCTTATTCAGCCCACATTTGTGCTTGATCATCCGATCGAGATCTCTCCGCTTACCAAGAAGAAACGCGGCGAGCCCGGAAAAGTTGAAAGATTTGAGCTTTTCATCAATACATGGGAGATGTGCAACGCGTATTCCGAGCTTAACGACCCCATCGACCAGAGGGAGAGATTCAAAGCTCAGGAAGAATTGCTCGCTCAGGGCGATGAAGAAGCTAATACAACGGATGAGGATTTCCTCACGGCGCTTGAATACGGTATGCCTCCGACAGGCGGCATAGGCTATGGTATTGACCGCCTTGTAATGCTCCTGACCGACAGCGCGGCTATACGCGATGTTCTCCTCTTCCCGACGATGAAATCGCTGGAGAAATAAAGCACAATATATAGTGAAGAAAACCTAAATTATCTTCTAAATATTGGGGCTTTCAGGCAATCAATTAAAAATTTACTAAAAATTTACTAAAAACGGCAAAAGAATTATAAGTGTGTGTTTAAATTATTAAAACAATTCGCAAAAAACTCTTGATTATTCAAGGGTTTTTTGCTTTATAATATTTAACCACATTCTTATAAAATCTTAAAACACATATTTACGGTAATGCTTTATGCCAAATGGAAGCCGATCACTTACAGGATCAAGTTCAACGGCAACGGTCATACGGGCGGTTTTACCGCAACAATTAGCAGTTTTTGACGAAAAAATGGATTTATATAGTGCGTATTATACCGAATTACGAGGTTTCCTAAAGTGCGTATTATCCGAAAAATCGACATTTTTATCTTGCGCTTTATCCGAAAGTATGATATAATGTTTGTGAAAGTGAGGGATTCGCTATGGTGTTTCAAAGAAAAATATATAACCGGCTGCTTGATTGGAAAGAGCATGATTCTAAAGAAAAGGCACTTTTGATTGAGGGAGCAAGACGTATCGGTAAATCGACTATCGTCGAGGAGCTTGGGAAAAATGAATATAAGAGTTATTTGCTCATTGATTTCAACGATGCAAGTGATGTTGTTACAAATGCGTTTGACAGGTATCTGAATGATTTGGATACTTTTTTTATGATTCTTCAGACGGAATACAATGTTACATTGTATCCGGGAGAGTCACTGGTCATATTTGATGAAGTTCAGCAATTCCCAAAAGCAAGGCAATCTATAAAGAAACTTGTTAAAGACGGAAGATATGACTATATTGAAACCGGCTCACTCATTTCGATCAAGGAAAATGTGAAGGATATTTCAATCCCATCCGAGGAACGAACAATCAGGATGTATCCGATGGACTTTGAGGAATTTTGCATTGCACTTGGAGAAACAAAAATACTCGAATATATCCGTAGCTGTTTTGACAAACTTCTGCCTTTGGAAGAAGAGATCCACCACAAAGCAATGTTGTTATTCAAACAATACATTCTTGTTGGAGGAATGCCTAAAAGTGTGGCAAAGTATCTTGAAAACAACCGAACCTTTATCGAACCTGATACAGAAAAACGAGATATTCTTGAACTGTATAGAAACGATATAAACAAAGCAGATTTGAAATATCGCTCCAAGATCGCTTCTATTTTTGAACAGATACCGGCGTTTCTTTCACAGCATGAGAAACGTGTAAGACTTTCAAACATTGAAGAGAAATCCACTTACCCTGCTTATGAGGATACTTTCGGATGGCTGAAGGAATCTATGATGGTTATTGAATGTTTCAACTGCAACGATCCTAATGTCGGACTCTCTCTTAATGAAGACAGAACGTATATAAAATGTTATATGGGTGATACGGGGTTGCTGATTAGCCATACGTTCACACCTTCTGAAATTGCTGATGGAGAACTGTATAAACAGATACTTCATGACAATCTTTCGATAAACGAAGGAATGATTTTTGA
>JAFSTS010000169.1 GCA_017445685.1 Clostridia bacterium
GTTTTTTCATGCAAAAACCCCCGAAGCGTTTATCTTCGGGGGTTTCATTATTGTGAAATGATTGTGAAATTAAAGAACTGCCTGATAGTGAATGACTACATTTGCATCTTTAAGTGTAATTGTAATTCCCTGGAACTTAACTTTGTTATTAGGAATGTCAACATCAACATCATATTCCCACTTTGCGCTGACCAGTTTGCCTGTGCTGTTGTTGATTTTACAGGTCAACTTAGCGTTTGTATATTTAAGTTTAATGTTGCTGGTGTCTCCGATTGTTTCCATTCCCATCGGATCAGTTGCTTCGGAAAGAGTATCAAGAACTCCGACCACATGACCTACGCTGCCCTCGTTATTTCTGCTTGTTGAGCTGGCAGTATAATCTTTGATTACAAAACTGATAGTCGTGCTTGAGCTATCGCTGCTCATTTTATATGAGCTGAAGTCATTCGTGGTAATGAGATTTGGATATCCTCTTACGCCTGTTTCTGTGCCTGAATTATCAGCAAGAACTTTCTTTGCTGTGCTTTCGAGCGCAGAAATTATAGCTCCAACGAAGCCGCTGCCGCCGTTAAGAGACTTTAATGTCTTGGAAACAGTTACCTTGACATTTTTGTCTGTTGCTTTTGCAGCTGAAACATATTTTGCAACTGCATTCGCAAGCGTATTGGCGTTAGCATTTGAAGAAGAGCCTGAATTTGTCTTTGATGTGCTTGAAGATGATGAGGTTGAAGAAGAAGATGACGATGAGGAGGAAGAAGATGAGGATGAAGACGAGGAATTGTCTCCCGTATCCGAAACATCGCCGGTATCTGTGGAATCGTCGGAAATATCTCCTGTGCCATCGTCGATAAAATCGTCGCCTGTATCATCGGAAAAGTTTCCTGCGCTTTGAGACGAACCGTTTTGAATCAGTTCAACAACGATGTCGAGCTTCTTTGAGAGATGGTCGATCGCGTCGGAGACCTGATCATATCTGTCCTTATTGCTTGTACAGGAGGTCAATGACAACACAAAAACAAGCGCCATTGCCGCAGCGATAATTCTTTTCATTTCAATCTACCCTTTCAAAAACATATTGTTTATTTTCAGACGGTTGCCGCCTGTTTATCAATCATTTCTTCATAGTCATCAGCAAGCTGACCATAAGCAATTTTATCCATGCCTGTTCTGGGCATTTTATCAATAAACCAAATATCAAACGGAACGCTGCTGGAGTCAAGAGCAGTGTTGAAGCTGTCAAAAAGCTCTTTTCTGACTGCGTCTTTATCAGCTCCGTCGCAAAGCTGAACAACGGCAAGCGGTCTTTGACCCTGGGCATTTCTCCTGTCCTTGACGCCAACTGCAGCGCAGCTATACACGCATTCATGTTTGCCCATGACATCTTCGATTTGAGTCGGGAAAACTTTATGACCATTGAAAAGGATTATCATTCTCTTGATTCTGCCCTTGATAAAAATATATCCATCTTCATCCATATAGCCAAGGTCGCCGCTGTGTACCCAGATTTCGCCGTCAGGGTGCTTGATCATAATTTCTTCTGTTTCTTTTTCATTATTGAAATATCCTGCCATGATAGACGGGCCCGAAATGCAGATCTCGCCTTCTTCGTTGAACCCAAGCTCATTAGTCGTTCCGGGCTCGAAGATGGAAATATTGGATGTCAAAAGCGGATAGCCAACGCTCATGCTTCTGAAATTGCCGTCGCAGGAACAGGCAGCAGCAGAGCTGACTTCGCTCATGCCGTAACCCTGAGAAAGCGGGAACTTACCGCCTCTTGATTTGAGGAAGTTATTAAGCTTCTGCTCAAGTCCCTCGTTCATCGTATCACCGCCGCTTCCGGCAGTTTCAAAAAACTCAAGACTGAAGCTTGCGGTCATCTCTTTGCTGTTCATCAGCTTTTCATAGTGAGCAGGAACCATCAAAGTATGTTCAGGTCTATACTTTTTAACATATTTTCCTACTTTATCGGCGTCAAACTTCGCAATAATTACATCTTCAAGTCCAAGACCGAGAGGCATGTGAAGCGACGAAACAATTCCGTAAGAGGAAAACGCAGGAATAATATTAAGAAAACGCTGGTATCTCGTATACTTGACGCCGCAGTTTTTAAAGTCGTGCATAATGGCATTGAAGCCGTCGTTTGTGAGCATAACGCCCTTGGGCGTGCCGGTAGTTCCGCCGGTCAAGGTGATCGCAGCAACATTGTTTTCGCCATACTCGGCAACATCTGTTGTTTCGCCTTCACCATATTTTACAAAGGTTTTCCAGCTCCAGACTTTATCGCTGTATTTAATAGTCGGCGAGCCAAGCTTAAATTTTGCGGCAAGCCTGAGATAATGCGGCATTGAAAGTGTGGCGGAATATACGATAACTTTTTTAACCTTTAAATCGGGAATGATCGGCTCGATAAGCTGATTTGCAAGATCAAGGTAAATCAAAACCTTCGCCTTTGCGTCATGAACGGTTTTCATGACAAATTCGCCGGGCATTCGGGGATCGACCGTAAACAAGGTCGCGCCAATTTTATTAAGAGCATAAAGCACATATACCATTTCGGGGATAGTAACGGTGCAGCAAACTACGATATCGCCTTTTTTAACGCCAAGCTTTTTGAAAGAGGCAGCAACTTTATCAATTTCATCAAACAGCCTGCCATATGTAATTCTGTTTGTAAAATAATTCAGAGCAAATCTATGTTCATGTCCTTCGTTATTTTTCTTTATGACATTGTAAATAGTTTCTCTCGGCATCTCTGAAGCAATAGCTTCTTTTGAGAAAAACTGCAACCAGGGCTTTAGCTGAGATGGCTTGTTATTAACTGAGTTTTCCAATTTATTTTTACTCCTTATGCATTCAGTTTTACGCTATAAATACGATTTTTATCGATATTTTTCAAAACAGGTTCAAGCAAGATATCTTTCAGAAAAAGCCGATCAAATTGAAAACAACGCACTTGAATTATTATATCATATATGCCTGTCTCATTTTTCTTTTTTGTAAATATAGCGCTTAATTTTTTTTGTAACAAATTGCTTTAGTATTTAATAATTTCGTTTGAGGAATCTATGTGCTGACATCATATCCATAAAACAAAAGCTTCAAAGTATTCGTCCTCCTTTTTTTCATTTTCATTTTTCTTTTAAATTAAATTTGCCCTTATACAAATTCCAATATGATTATAAATTATACAGTACTTTTTGTCAAATTAAGAATTATTTGTAAATTATTATGAATTATTAAGAAATAATTTTTCTATCTTAATGTAAAAAACCCGACCGGTTAAGGTCGGGAAATAGAGATTATAAGTCAAAATCGTGGGTATCCTTATCATGGTACGGCATATCGCCTTTTTCCTTATGGTCGTTATTTTCACCGATTATAGTATCTTCTCTCTGCTCTGGCTTGTCGCCCTTGGGATTGTTTTTCTTCTTGCCCATTTTTATACCTCTTTTCAAAATGTTTCATTGGATAATCATCCTACATTTATTATGGTATAAAGCAGAAGGATTTATTCAAAGCATTTCTTTAAAGCTTTCAATATACTTGTCGCAGATGGACAGAATTTTTTCCCTATCCTTTTCCGACGAAGGATCTCTCATGCAAACGGTAAGAAATCCGCCGTCCTTTGCGCCCTTTAAACCGAGATAAATATCTTCGAAAACTATACAATCGCTGTTTTTAATGTTCATTTTGCCCGCAGCTTTTTCGTAAATATCAGGAAAACCCTTTCCCCTGCTGACCTCATCAAGCGTGGTGATATTGTCAAACAAATCATAAACCCCATGCTTTTTGAGAAGCGGTCCGAAAAGCTCCTCCTCAGACGCAGTGGCAATTGCAAGCTTTACCCCATTATTTTTCAAGTGCAACAAGTACTCCTTTGCTCCGTCTTTGAGAGAAATACCGAGATATTTCTTTCGGGCAAGATAACGCCATTCTTAGATAATTTCCTCTACGCTTTCGCTCATGTTAAATTCGTTTTTTGAATAAAGGGCGGCATTATAGACGCCCATCGGCGCAATCGTCTTGGTATAATCATCGGGCATGGGAATATTATGGTTTTCAAAAAAGTCGACATCAACTTCGTTCCAGATATGCATAGAGTCGATCAATGTGCCGTCAAGATCAAATATCGCGCCCTTAAAATCAAACATAAAGCTTTCCTTTCCTGCGTTTTTTACATTCTATCACATTATTGCACTTTTTTCAACAACGTGATAAAATGTAAAAGGTGAATTAAATGGATATTGAAAAAATACTTTTTGAAAATCAGGACAAGAAATA
>JAFSTS010000170.1 GCA_017445685.1 Clostridia bacterium
ATTTCTTTCTCATAGTTGTTTATATGGCGATAGTTTCCTGGCATAACAAAACCTCCTATAGTAGTTATTTTAATTCTACCATAGGAGGCCGTTTTTTTCTATTGTCCGTTTTTACTGGACTTGTTCATATTCGGTAAGAGGGAGTTTTGTTATATCCTGTCGTCAAAAAACAAGTTTTTCTTCGATATATTTTTCTATCTCCGATATAGGGAGTCTGACCTGTTCCATTGTGTCGCGGTCACGGACTGTTACGCAACCGTCCTCAACGCTTTCAAAGTCATAAGTGATACAGAACGGAGTGCCGATCTCATCCTGTCTGCGGTAACGCTTGCCGATAGAGCCTGCGTCGTCGAAGTCGACCATAAATTTCTTTGAGAGATTGTCGAAAACTTCCGTTGCCTGTTCGTTGAGCTTTTTGGAAAGGGGAAGCACGGAGGCTTTGAACGGAGCGAGAGCAGGATGGAATCTCAAAACGACTCTCTTGTCGTTCTTCTCTTCGTCAACGACTTCTTCATCATACGCTTCTGTCAGCACGGCAAGGAAAAGTCTTTCGACGCCGAGCGACGGCTCGATAACGTAGGGGATATATCTCTCATTCGTTTCGGGATCGAAGTAGTCAAGGCTCTTTCCGGAAGTGTTGATGTGCTGTGTGAGGTCGTAGTCCGTTCTGTCGGCAATACCCCAAAGTTCGCCCCAGCCAAACGGGAAGAGATATTCACAGTCCGTCGTTGCTTTTGAATAGAATGAAAGCTCCTCTTTTTCATGGTCACGAAGACGGAGATTGTCTTTGCTGATGTTGAGGCTGTAGAGCCAGTCGCGGCAGAAGCCTCTCCAATATTCAAACCATTCAAGATCCGTTCCGGGTTTGCAGAAGAATTCAAGCTCCATCTGTTCAAATTCGCGGACTCGGAAAATGAAGTTTCCGGGAGTGATCTCGTTTCTGAATGATTTGCCGATCTGTGCAACGCCGAAGGGAACTTTTTTCCTCGTTGTTCTCTGGATATTTGCAAAGTTTACGAAAATACCCTGAGCCGTCTCGGGACGAAGATAAAGCTCGTTTTTAGTGTCCTCCGTAACTCCCTGGAAAGTTTTGAACATCAGTTTGAACTGACGTATATCGGTGAAATTATGTTTGCCGCAGTTAGGGCAGAGAATGTTTTTTTCGTCGATATATTTCATCATCTCGTCGTTGGACCAGCCTGCGACGTTAGTGCCGTCAAAATCTTCGATGAGATTGTCGGCTCTGTGACGGGTTTTGCATTCGCGGCAATCCATAAGCGGATCGGAGAAACCGCCGAGGTGACCCGAAGCGATCCATGTTTGGGGATTCATCAGAATTGCGCTGTCAAGACCGACGTTGAGCTTGTTTTCCTGGATGAATTTCTTTCTCCAGGCAGATTTGATGTTGTTTTTCAGCTCTACACCGAGAGGGCCGTAGTCCCAAGTGTTTGCAAGACCGCCGTAGATTTCGCTTCCTGCGTAAACAAAGCCTCTGCCTTTGCACAGAGCGACGAGAGCGTCCATTGATTTTTCATTGTTGAGCATTGTCAAAACTCCTTTGTAAGCGATATAAAAATTACATCAAAATTATATCAAAATTTGTTTTTTTGTCAAGCAAAAACAGTTCAGAAATCCTGCTGATCGAGGGTTTGTCTGAAACTGTCGATGAAAGTCGCCATAAAATAGTCGACCTCGGGCAACTCCATATTGTTTATTGCCTCTTGAGCGGCAACGGCGGCGTTGTCAAACTCCGTGTTGCCGGCCTTTTTTTCCTCGATGCATTTGATAAGCGCACAGATCTTGTCAGCCGCCTTTACGAGTTTATGCAGATATTTGTCCTGATCGTTTTCAACAAAACAGTCCTCGTATTCACTTTGAAGCTCTGCAGGGAGCATTCCCAAAAGCGTTTTTCCTGCGGACGCTTCAATTTCTTTATACACGGATTTGATCTCTGGATTTCTGTATTTAACGGGGGTCGGCATATCACCTGTCATGATCTCGGGCATATCATGATATAGCGCAAGTATCGTCGCTTTGCCGCAGTCGAGCTCGCCGCCGAACTTTTTGTTTTTGATAACGCACAGAGCGTGTGTGATCGCGGCGACCTGCATGCTGTGTTCGCAGACGTTTTCTTTGTCGGTGTTTCTCATCAACGACCAGCGGTCAATATATTTTAGCCTTGAAAGCATAGCAAAAAAACTGCTCTGGTTTTCCATGTCAATAATTCTCCCGTATTTCAAGTAATAATTCTTCAAGAATTTCGCTCAAATGCGTTTCTTTCTTTTTGTTAAGTTCTCTGTAACTTTCCATGGCGTTTTCATCGCAGTCGTCGGAGATTTTTCTGATGGAAATAAACGGCGTATTCGTTTTGTGACAAACGGAGGCTATTGCGGCTGTTTCCATATCAAAGGCGCTGATATCGAAAACGGAAGAATACTTGTTTTTCAATTCTCTGTCCGCAAGAAAAACGTCGCCTGTTCCGAGACGGCAAACGCTGTCAATACTGCATTTTTCAGCAAACGCAAGAAGCTTTTCATCGGCGCTGTAAAGATAATCCTGATCCGGCTTTTCGCCGAGCTTTCTGCCGATGGCCGTGAGGTCGAAATCGCATTCGATGTACTCGCTTCCGACAACGATATCGTTTTTGTGAAGATTTTTTATCGCGCCGGAAAGACCGACATTGAGAATAATATCGCATTTTTTATCAAAAATAAGAAAAGACGTTGCAAATGCGGCGTTGACTTTGCCGATACCGCATTTCACCGCAATTATTTTAAGTGTATCAAAATCAAGTTCTATGTATTCATTCTTGTTTTCCGTTTTTTCATCGAAAGTGTATTTCCCCGCCCATTTTTTCAGCGGCTCAAATTCCCAGTTGTCAGCGATAACGACGCCGATTTTTTTTGCATCCATAAATAAAACTCCTTGCGGTATACTATAAATACATTCAGACAAATGCCGAATGTTTTTTGCGAAAAATCATAAGGAAATTATACACTATTTTACGATTCTTTTCAACCTGTCCCAAAAAGTTTTTTTAAACATACAATAAGATAACGGAAATCGGCAAAGCCTGTCAAAGGTGGCTCAAACGCCCATCAGATTAGCCTTTGACGTAAAGGGCTTTGCTTGATATAAATAGAGACCGTGGCGCGTCGGCTCCGGAGTGACGCATCACGGTCAAATTTTTTAAATTTTTTCTGAAAAAGGTATTGACAAACAATAATGAATATAATATAATAAACGAGCTTTGAAGTTTGCATAGCGCAGGGCTTCAGCGTCATGTGGCTACATAGCTCAGTTGGCTAGAGCACGCGGTTCATACCCGCGGTGTCATTGGTTCAAATCCAATTGTAGCCACCAATATCCGGCCCGGTGGTCAAGCGGTTAAGACACCGCCCTTTCACGGCGGTAACACGAGTTCGATTCTCGTCCGGGTCACCAAAAACAGCGTACTGAATTACGGTGCGCTGTTTTTTATTGGTAAGAAATATTATGGTGAGAATCGAACAAAACACAAGCGAAACAACATGTGAATTCATGTCGTGGGTTGAGGCTTTTTTTAAACAATATATTTTGGCGCGTCGTGGCTGCGGCACTTTGCCGCCGTCCGGGTCACCAAAAACAGCGTACTGAATTACGGTGCGCTGTTTTTTTGTGTTTGTTAAAAAACAGAGAATCTAAAATTATCTGCTTTTAACAAATCTTGAAGTAATAATTTCGCTTGCGCCAAGAGAGATATACCTTTTCAAAGCAGAACGCTTGTTGACGTTGTAACATCCGAAGGATACTCCTCTCTCTTTGATTCTTTCAACGGTTTCATCGTTGTTTTTTCTGTTTTTACCGTTGAATAAAATTTGCGCGTCAGGCAGGAGATTCATGTTGTCGATCACTTCGTCAACCGCCTCGTCGACCATATACCAAAGCCTTATTTCCGGATACTTTTCCGAAATGTTGCGAAGCAATCCGAAATCATCCGACATGATAACGATATAATCACCGTGTTCATACGTTTTGAGAATATTCTCAATAGGCTCAAGCGAGCTGAAACCGTGGGGATAAATAACGGGCGTCAGCGACAGATCGACGCAGTATCCGGCAAAGTCTTCACAAGGCATGATAGGGTATGAAGTGGGTTTGCCCTTGTGAAGAATAGTGTAGTTCAAAAGGTCGTAGTATGTATGTTCGCCGAGCTTTCCGTCGATACCGATTACGTCCTTCAGATCATCGCTTGCCGAACAAACGAGCATGCCGTCACTTGTTACGTATGCGTCTGCAAGGTAATATTCAAAACTGTTTTCAAAAGCAAGACTTATGCTGTCATACGTATATGCCGGAACGTCTTTAAAATAATCCTTATCTGTGCAAAACGACACCTTGTCGACCTCGACGCTGCCGACTATTTCGGTGGCGCTTTGCTTTAAGTAGTCGCTGATATATGAGACCATAATAACGCAGACGTTTACAAGTAATATCAGAAATATCAGAGTTGCAAGAATGGTTTTTCTGTATTTTTTAAAAAACTCAAACACTTTGAACTTCCTTTCGTTTTTACACTATTTTGCATAGCAGCTTTCACGGTGCAGACCCGAACTCATATATACGGAATTCAGGAATCCGCCGCAGTTTTCATTTAAAAAAACGGTTTTTTTACAACCTAGGCGGAATGTGATCTCTTTTATTTTTGCCACAACAAGGCAGAGCTGATCGTAGTTTTTTTCGCTCTCATAGCACATCCCCGAAACAATCGCAGTCCCGGATGAAAAATATGTGAGCGACGGGACGATGGATACTTCGCAACTTGCGGAGATTTTTCCGTTACATTCACACACAACGATAAAATGATTTTTGTCAAGCATAAATTTTTCAATACAGTTTACGCTTTTATCACAAACGGTCTTAACGGGGGAAAGACCATTCTTTTCGTATAGTTGCGTCAGTCGGAACAAGTCTCTTTTTTTGGCTGTTCTGATTTGATTCTCCATCACAGATTTCCTTTCATTTCCAATCGTGTTTTTAAAATGTATATGAAAGGAAACCCTTTGTTATTCTTTTTTCGGAGGAGCTATAAATCTGTTTATTGAAAGAGCGGAAAAAGCTCCTATGAGAGTGCCTATGACTCTGTTGACTGCAAAATAGATCGGGAAAGTTACGTCCGTACCGACAAAGACTATCAGAAAAGTAATCACGGAGATCGAAACGGATATAGGGTTATTCAAAAAGTTGCAAATGCAAATTATTAGTATTACTCCTGTTACCGCAAATAGAATATATAATTTTCCCGACAGGATCTTACCGCTGACGTGCAAAAATAAAACTGCCGTTCCTCCTCCGATGACCGATCCTATGATCCTGCTCAATGCGACTTTCTTTGAACGTTCAATATTGTCTTGCATACATATTACTGCGGCGATACACGCAAAGGACGGCGATCCGTCGAGGACTGCGGCTTTAAAAAAATTGAAGATACCGCCGCCCTCAAAGAAACTGCCTGCAAAGGAAAAAATCCAATATATTGACAGGCAGACAAAAACACACAAAGCTGTTTTTAAAGTGCGCATTCCGATGAAGCCGAATAATTTTTTCAAACATACCACCGATATTATTTTGCCAAGAAAAAACGGATTATTTCAGAATTTCGACAACACCGTTCTGAACATAGAGCTTTTCACCGTAACAGCAGTAAATATTGTTGCCTGAAATGTAGAAGTATTCGCTATCGTTAATTGCATAAAAATCGGAACAATTTTTTGCAAGTGAATTTGTTTCGCCGGTTTTGTAAATCAGCATGTCAAAAAGACCGTTGTCATTTCTGATTTTCAGCAGTAGAAAGCCGTCAAAAAATTGACTGATTTCTTCAACGTTTTCGGCAACGGAAATCACTTCAAAATCATTCAGAAAAACAACTTGGAAAAGCTCGTCGTTTTCGTCTGTAAAAATAAACTTGTTGTCGGTGAAAAAGTAACTGCTGATTTTCTTGTTTTCAAAAATCGTCGCGAGTGAATTTTCGTTTATTCTTTGAAGAGAAAAAACGCTGTCTTTTTCAAGGAGCATAACTTCGCCGTTTTTTGAGAATTCAACGTTGTCATATTCGGCGATATTTTCAACTGTAAATTTGTTTTCATAATTGATCCCGATTATTTTAACGTCGGAAGAGTTTGCGCTTTTGACTTTTTCAAATATCATTTTGTCAAATTCTTCCTGAGTTTTGACCTGTTTTATGTCCGATACAAGTTCGGCTGTTTCGAGGGTGATTTTTTGTGCGGAAAGGTCGTTGATGAGTATTTGCGGATCACCCTCTTTGGGAAAAAAGAGAATTTCGTCTTCAAATACCGACGTTTTCACAGTCTGAATGCCCGACGCGTTGAAGCACATAACGTCAAGACATTCAAAGCTGTTTTTGAATTGAATTGTATATTCTCTCACGCTGTCGCGCGCAAGTTTTTTCTGATAATCGACGTAAGCGGACTTGTATTGAGCAGGATCAACGTACTGTATCAGGCCGAACACAAGACTCTTTTTGTAGTCTGAAGAGGAAGGCTCCTGCATTTCGCTGTCTGATTGAGCGTATTCGTCGCTGAACTCAACATTGAGCTGACGTTTTTCCTGAGAATCTTCGCAGAAATATATGTTGTCCCAAACTTCGTCCGATTCTCCGCAGTACCATTTTTCGACCTTTTCACTCAAAAGCGTCACCTGTGCGTTTGCGTCGCAGAAATATAACCCTCCGTCGGAAAGAAAGATGAGATTCATATTTTCTCCGTCAGAATGGAACTCGGCGTTTTTTACGTCTGAAGAAAGCTGTTGTGAAGTTTTAAGATCGGTTTTAAACAGCTTTTTGTCAGAGGTGAGATAAAAAATATTTTCGCTGTTTTCAGCGTGGTAAACTTCGGTTACGTTTTGAGCGATTTTCGTTGAGTCTTTAAAATCATAGCAAAAAAGATCTCCGTCAAAAAGATAAACGATACGGTTTTCGTTTCCGACGAAAAACTCTCCGTCAAACTTTTCGGCTATCAGTTTGGCGTCTGCCGGGTTTTTGTACTTTTCGGGTTTAATGCCGTAAAGGTTTTTGGCTTTGTCTGTGAATGCCGCCGCGCTGTGGTTGACAGATAGATCGATCTTTTCTATTTCATGCCCGATTAAGACAAGCTCTTTCCCTGCCAAGGCATAGTTCCCGTCGGATGTTTTTACCACCGCGGCAGGGTAAACTTTGTGTGGGAAATACAGGAAACATACTGCTGTGACGGCGGCCAGAACAACAATAACTGACATAACTACGGCAAGTTTTTTCATGGAAAAAGTTTTTTTATGTTCATTTGACGTAACAGTTTTTTCAAACGTTTTAAGAGCTTCGTCAAGCACGGCTTCATCCTGAGAATAAAGGTGAGTTTTTTCGGAATCTTTTTCTCTCATAATTCGACTTTCCCTTTCAAAAAAATACAAGTTTATTATATATTTTTCCGTTTCCTGTGTCAAATGAATATTGCGCTTGACTAAAAATAGTTTAGATGATAAAATAATGTTTGAGAAAAGATGGAGGAACAAATAAAAATTTGAGAAAACGAAAGGAGAAAAATATGCTTAAATCAATTATTTCTTTTGTAATGGCTTTTACGATCGCAACTGTTTCCATTGTCGGTCTCGGCGTGGGAAAAGCAAGCGTACAGGCGGTGCAAACGAGCGCAGTCAGTCAGTCTGTTGAAACGAAGTCGGAAAAAACTTTCTGGCAGAGGGTTGGAATTTTCGGATTCCTCTGGGACGATCAGGATAAGGTTTTCTACTCCGCTCACGAAGCGTGGCAGAGAAATTTCGGATACAACAAGTTTTATGACTTTGCGGCGCAGTTTTTGCTTCTCTATTATGATACCTGTCGTGTAAAATTTACCTACGGCGGCAAGGATTGGCTCGTGCAGTTCTGGAAAGGTCAGTACGGTCTTATTCTGATGGGCGCAGAGGTTGGCGTTTACAGCAAAGACGAAGGTCAGTCGGTAGAACACTATGAATGTGCCGACGACTCCAACTTGTTCTCTTTGGGATATACGCTGTACAGTTATGACAAAGTTTTGTTTGTAAGATCATATCAGGAAACATGGTGGCTTACGGGATTTGTCGTCGGAAAGATCGACAAGTTTTCAGACCGTTCACAGCTTTCAATGAGATTGAGAATAACACTTAAAGATGAAGGCATGAGAGATGAGTTTATCAAAGCTCTTCAGGAGCCGAGAGTTGGCTTCACACAGGGCGATGCGCAGGCAAAAGATACGTTCTACGTTCTCGGAAACGACGTATATATTATGTGGAATACAGACAGGAATAAAACAAGCTGACACTTCTCAAAACAAAAAGGACTGAGACATTCGCCTCAGTCCTTTTTCATTAATGTCTTCAGACAGTTGCATGTGATAACATGCAACAGACAACCACCCGCTATGCGGGTGGGGGACAAAAGGTTATACCAAAAATCTCACCAATCTGATACAATAAAGTTGTTCAGGATTATTTTAAAAAAGAAAGGTGAGATTATATGGCAAATAAAAGTAATAGTTTATCACACACAAAATGGATGTGTAAGTATCACAGAGTGTTCATACCGAAATACCGAAGGAAAGCAATATACGGACAGTATAGATCAGACTTACAGGAAATAATAAGGACACTATGTAGATACAAAGGGGTAGAAATACTTGAAG
>JAFSTS010000171.1 GCA_017445685.1 Clostridia bacterium
CGGCAATTTTGCTTGAAAAGAACTGCGATGTATTTCTTCGCGACTATCAGACGGAAGGCGCAGAGTTTGAGGATGTTGCAAATGACATCAATAACTTTTCTCCTGATGTGATTTTTATAAGTATAACAAACAATACTGTCGGCAGCGATGTTGAATTTGTCAAGAAGGTAAAAAATATTAAGCCTGACTGCAAGGTAATTTTCAAAGGCGCAGTATTCTTTAATATCAAGCCGGAACATCTCAAGGAGCTTGATTTAAGTCAAATTGACTTTCTCGTCGGTGAAGAGGTTGAAACGGTCGTCGGACCTCTTGCTGATTATTTGATGGGAAACTGTGAAATCAGCGATGTTGCAGGGGTTTGGTATAAGTCAAACGGAGAGTTTAAACACACGGGATTTGACACTGAACATCTGACAGACCTTGACAGCGTCCCGTTCCCGGCAAGACAATTGATGAACAATTCACTTTACATAAGACCTGATACGGGAGAACCGATGGCGACGATCGTTACTGCAAGAGGATGCCCGTCGTCCTGCACATATTGTTTTGCGCCGATAATTTTCGGAAAATGCGTCCGTTTCAGAAGTGTTGATAATGTTTTTGCGGAAATTGAGGAATGTGTAAACAAGTATTCTATTTTTAACTTTTTCTTCCAGGCGGATACTTTTACGATCAACAAAGAATGGACTATTCGGTTGTGCGATAAAATCATTGCTTCGCCGCTTCACGGAAAGATACATTTTACCTGCAACGCCCGTACAGACACTGTATCTTCGGAGCTTTTGCAAAAGCTAAAAGAAGCCGGATGTTTTACAATAGCCGTCGGTTATGAAAGCGGCAGCGATAAAACGCTTAAACTCATAAAAAAGGGAACGACCGTTGAAAAAAACCGTAATTGCGCTAAAATGATCAAAGAATCCAGCTTGCCGGTTTACGGCTTCTTTATTATCGGTTTCCCATGGGAGACAAAAAAAGATTTCAAAACAACGCTTAAACACGCGCTTGAGCTTGATTCCGACTATATAGAGCTTCATGTTGCGCTGCCGCATTATTCAACGCCGTTTTATGACCAATGCGTTGAATACGGCACTATAGCAGAAGACGCATGGAACCACGATCTGAATGTGCCTAACACGACCGGTACACAGACAGTTCCGTTAAAGAAGCTTTTAGCTTATAAGCGCTATTTTCTGTTTAGATACTACGCAAGACCTTCCTATATTTTACGGTTATTAAAAAACAGAGTTAAAAGCAAAACTACGCTGAAAAGCTATTTCAAGTACGGCTTTAAGCTGCTCAAGCACATAATCTTCGGATAAATAATATTGAAAGCAAGTGGATTTAATGGATAAAAAATTGATCTCCATAGCGGTGCCTGTTTACAATGAACGGGACAATATTGAACTTTTGTATGAACGAATTACAAAGGTTATGCTTTCTCTTGTCGAATATAACTACGAGATAGTGTTTTTTGACGATGGTTCGACGGATAATTCCAGAGCTTTAATAGAACAGTTATGTCGATCCGACAGTAAAGTTCA
>JAFSTS010000172.1 GCA_017445685.1 Clostridia bacterium
GGATGGCTTGTAAAACTTGGATTCCACGACTTTGCCGGATCAGCGGCGATCCACTCAGTAGGAGGAATCACAGCTCTTATCGGCGCTATAATGGTAGGTCCGCGTCTTGGAAAATATGTTAAAGATAAATCGGGCAAAGTCACCAAAGTAAACGCTATTCCCGGTCACTCGATAACCCTTGGAGCTCTTGGCTGCTTTATACTCTGGTTCGGATGGTACGGTTTCAACGGCGCTGCAGCCTGGGACGGCAACAGCCTTGCTTCGATTTTTGTAACAACTACTATAGCTCCTGCAGTTGCGACCTGCACAACAATGATCTTTACATGGGTCAAAAACGGCAAGCCTGATGTTTCGATGTGCCTTAACGCTTCTCTTGCAGGTCTTGTCGGTATCACGGCAGGATGCGACGCGCTTGACGCGCTTGGCTCGGCAATAGTCGGCGTTGTATCTGGAATATTAGTCGTTGTTGTCGTTGAGCTTCTTGATATCAAGCTTCACGTTGACGACCCCGTTGGCGCAGTCGGCGTTCACCTTGCAAACGGTGTCTGGGGAACGATTGCAGTCGGATTGCTCGCAAACCCAGCCGCACCTGCCGGACTGAAAGGCCTTTTCTACACAGGAAGCTTCAGACAGCTCGGAGTACAGACGCTTGGTATTGCCGCGATACTTCTTTGGACAGGTGTAACGATGACTACCGCATTTATAGTTATCAAAAAGACAGTCGGTCTCAGAGTAAGCACTGAAGAAGAAATCAAAGGTCTGGACAAGACAGAACACGGTCTTCCGAGCGCTTATGCCGACTTTGTACCTGCTGTGGAAAGTATAGACTACGGATACGAGCAGGCAGTGAATGTAGTTGGTGAAACACCTGTCAGCGAAGCTATTCCGGTCAGGAAAGTTCCGTCCTTTGTTGAAGACGGCGCGCCCAAATTTACAAAGATCGAAATAATCTGCAAAGAGCCTCGCTTTGAAGCGTTGAAAAAAGCCATGCTTGATATAGGAATCACGGGAATGACTGTTTCTCATGTTTTAGGCTGCGGAATCCAAAAGGGTCAGCCGGAATACTACCGCGGAGTACAGGTTGAAGCAAATCTTCTGCCGAAGATACAGGTTGATATAGTAGTCAGCAAGGTTCCTGTCAGAAGCGTTATCGAAGCGGCAAAGAAAGTGCTTTACACAGGTCATATCGGAGACGGCAAAATCTTCGTATACGACGTTGAAAATGTCGTAAAAGTCCGTACAGGCGAAGAAGGATACGACGCGCTTCAGGACGTAGAATAAAACAATGTAAAATCAGTTGGAGGATTTGAATTATGACAAAATATATTTTTGTAACAGGCGGAGTTGTTTCGGGACTTGGAAAAGGTATTACAGCCGCATCTCTCGGCAGACTTTTAAAGTCTCGCGGACTTAAAGTGGCTTCTCAAAAGCTTGATCCGTACATAAATGTAGATCCGGGCACGATGAGTCCATACCAGCACGGTGAAGTTTATGTTACCGAAGACGGAGCTGAAACCGACCTTGACCTCGGTCACTATGAACGGTTTATCGACGAAAACCTAAACAAATATTCAAATCTTACAACAGGGAAGGTTTACTGGAACGTTCTGAACAAGGAGCGGCGCGGCGAATACCTCGGCTCAACAGTTCAGGTAATTCCTCACATCACAAATGAAATAAAAAACTTTGTATACAATGTGGGAAAACATTCCGACGCCGACATTGTCATCACTGAAATCGGCGGTACTATCGGAGACATCGAATCCCAGCCGTTTATTGAAGCTGTGAGACAGATATCTCTTGAAGTCGGCAGAGAAAACAGTCTGTTTATCCATGTTACTCTTGTTCCCTATCTCCACGGCTCAGAAGAACACAAGACAAAGCCGACGCAACATTCTGTCAAGGAGCTTCAGGGAATGGGAGTAAACCCGGACATTATCATTCTTCGCTGCGACGAGCCGCTTGAAAAGTCGATTTTTGAAAAAATCTCGCTTTTTTGCAATGTAAAACCGGATTGCGTGATCGAAAACATAACATTGCCAAACCTTTATGAAGCTCCGCTGATGCTTGAAAAATCTGATTTTTCCCGCGTTGTCTGCCGTGAGCTTGGCATAAAAACCAAAGAGCCAGATCTGGAAGAATGGTCGCAGATGGTTGAGCGTATCAAATCAAGACCGCACACCGTAAACATCGGACTTGTGGGAAAATATGTCGGTCTGCACGACGCATATCTTTCCGTAGCTGAGGCGCTTCGTCATGCCGGTTATTATCACAACACTCACATCAATATAAACTGGATCGACTCAGAGGAGATCACGCTCGAAAACATCGACCAAAAGCTTGGCAGTCTTGACGGTATCATTGTTCCCGGAGGCTTCGGCTCAAGAGGGATAGAAGGAATGATCCTCTCGGCAAAATATGCGCGTATAAAAGGCTTGCCGTATTTTGGGATATGTCTTGGAATGCAGATAGCTGTTATCGAATACGCAAGAAATGTTGCAAAAATCCCTGACGCTAATTCGGGCGAATTTGACGAACAGTGCAAAAACAAAGTCATCGACTTCATGCCCGGTCAAAGCGACGAAGTCGACAAAGGAGGAACTCTCCGACTCGGCGCATATCCGTGCGATATAGTCAAGGGGACAAAAATGGAGTTGTGCTACGAAACTCAAAAAATCAGCGAAAGACACCGCCATCGTTATGAGTTTAACAACGACTATCGTGAAAAACTGCAGTCCTGCGGACTGACTCTCAGCGGTCTTTCCCCTGACGGTCTTCTTGTTGAAACAGTTGAATTATCGGACAGACCGTTCTATGTCGGAGTCCAGTATCATCCTGAATTTAAATCAAGGCCGAATAAACCGCATCCCCTTTTCAAAGGCTTTGTCGGCGCGGCACTTGAGATAGCAAATAATAAATAGCTTAAATATTTTTCTGCCTGCTCAA
>JAFSTS010000173.1 GCA_017445685.1 Clostridia bacterium
ATCAATCCTTTGTATAGGGAAGAAGAGCAACCTGACGTGCGCGTTTGATAGCAGTCGTGAGAGCCCTCTGGTGAGCGGCGCAAGTGCCTGTCACTCTGCGGGGGAGGATCTTTGCTCTTTCGGAGATGAATCTCTGAAGTTTAGCAACATCCTTATAATCGATCTCTTTAGCTTTGTCTACGCAGAAAGCGCAAACTTTTTTGCGTCCTTTTCTGTTAGGACGGTTAGCTTTATCGTATGCCATATTAAAAACCTCCTTGTAAAATCGGCTGACTCGTTTCAGCCGTCAAAATAAAAAAGCTGTTTGCCTTTAGAACGGCAAATCGTCGTCGCCTGAAAGTTCCTCGAAATCGCTTGTGTCGCCTGTTGAATAAGAGGGGGCAGGAGCGCTGTAGGAAGCGTCGCTTGCGGCAGGACGGGACACTGTTCCGGTTTCCGCTTTTGAGCCACAGAAGCTTGCGCTGTCTACGACAACCTCGGTTGCCGTGCGCTTTGCGCCTGTCTTGTCCTCATAGTTTCTCGTCTGAATAGATCCTGTGATGGCGATCATGGATCCTTTATGGAAGTAAGATGTGATAAATTTTGCCGACTGGCGCCATGCGACGCAGTTGATAAAATCTGTCTGTCTTTCCTCACCCTGACGAACATACCCTCTGTCAACGGCAACGCTGAAAGAAGTAACTTCAATTCCGGAAGCCGTCTGGCGAAGTTCAGGATCGGCAGTAAGTCTGCCCATAATTACAACATTGTTAAGCATATTGTATCTCCTTATTTTCTGACTGTGAGTGTACGAAGAACGCCGTCAGTGATTTTAGCGACACGCTCAAGCTCTGCAACAAAATCGGTATTTGCCGAATAAGTCACAACGATGTAATAGCCGTCTGCCTCGTCTTCGATGAGATAGGCAAGCTTACGGGTACCCCAATCGTCGATATTTTCGATAGTACCGTTTGCTTCAATGAGAGCTGTGAATTTTTCTACAAGAGATTTTGCAGCTTCTTCGCCGTTAGCGACGGAGAAAACAAGCACTGATTCATAGCTGTTTGCCATTGTGTAGCACCTCCTTCTGGTCAAATTGGCCCATGCTTCAGGCACGAGCAAGGATTCTGTAAACATCAAACGCTTTACAGTATCCAAAATTATATCACTCAAAAAATCAGTTGTCAAGCTTTAATTTCCCTTTTTTAACGATATGGCGAGATATTTTTTGCTTTTTTGTTAAAACTATTGCTTTTTGAATCTGTTTACTGTAAAATGATAAAAGAATAACAATCAAGTCGGAGGAGAATTTTCTGATGGATCCAATCAATAAAGAGATAAAAGTCGGCGGCTTTTCAGCCTTTTTGAAAGAACTGTTTTCAGGAGGTGAACGCAAGGAAGTTACACCGCCGAAGAATGCGGCGAAGAAAAACATCATTGCAGCGCTGCTGACGATAGCCTTTGCGGCTGTGCTTTACTATTTCATGCTTCCCGTTATGAACTTCAAAGAGATGAGGATGTACCTTTATTTCGGCATCGTTCTTGCGGCTTTTCCTGTTTTTTCATATATTCTCTGCGGCGCTTTTATGGACGAAGAAAGCCAGCAATATGTCAAGAGAAATTCCAAACCGTTTATTATCCTGATCATCGTTCTTGTCGTCGCTGTCATCGGCGGACTGATTTCATCTGCCGTCTTTTTCCGCGCAAAGAGCTACAGCAGGCTCATGAGCGTGCAGACAGGGGATTTTGCAACAGATGTTGACGAGATCGACTTTTCGAGTGTGCCGATGCTTGACGAAGCTTCCGCTCAAAAACTTGGCGCAAGACAGCTCGGCGAGCTTTCGGAATATGTTTCACAGTACGAAGACGCCCAGTATTATACTCAGATAAACTATAAGGACAAGCCTGTCCGTGTTACGACTCTTAAATATGCCAATTTGATCAAATGGTTTACGAACACAAAGTACGGTATTCCGGCTTATATGATAGTTGATATGACGACTCAGGAGGTCAAGGTAGTCAAGCTGCAGGACGGCATAAGATATTCTCCGTCAGAGCATTTTAACCGTCTTCTCAAAAGACATCTTCGCTTTTCATATCCGACATATATTCTCGATAATCCGACATTCGAAATTGACGACGACGGAAATCCGTACTGGATCTGTTCAAGGCTTGACAAGACGATAGGTCTTTTCGGCGGAGAGGATGTCAAGGGCATTGTCATCGTAGACGCCGTCACAGGTGAAACCTCTTACCATGATATCGAGGAAGTCAAAACTTCCGAATCTCTCAGATGGATAGACAGAGTTTATTCGGCTTCGCTTCTTGTTTCGCAATATAACTATTACGGCGAATATTCAAGCGGTTTCTGGAATTCGA
>JAFSTS010000174.1 GCA_017445685.1 Clostridia bacterium
CTCGTTTATGAGAGAGTATAGTATCTTCATGCCGATATGCGCCATGCCTATCTCGTAAGTGTCCGGGAAACAAAAAGCATATCGAATATCGACTTTTTCTTTATCCTTTATAACGCTGTTAAGCTCTCCGCCCGTGTACCTGCCGGGTTTCTGAACGGAGAGGATCAGATTTTCAACCTTTGGAGATAACATCAAAAATTCCCCTGTTTATCAATTATAGTATCTCATGACGCCTTTGACCTTGCCGAGAATCACAACTTCGTCGGCATATATCGGCTCAAAATCATCGTTTTCGGGCTGGAGACGGAAATGTCCGTTTTCTTTATAAAATCTCTTGACAGTCGCCTCGTCGTCAAGCAGAGCTACAACGATCTCGCCGTTAGAAGCTACCGGCGTTCTCTCGACAAAAATTATGTCGCCGTCAAGAATCCCGGCGTTTATCATGCTTTCGCCCTTGACTCTGAGCGCAAAGATGGTTTTGTCGCTCGACATCGCGCCGCCGTAAGGAATGTATGATTCGATTTGTTCAACGGCAAGTATCGGCAGACCTGCCGTTACTGTACCAAGCAGCGGCACGCGCGCAACATTCTCCTGCTCCTGACCGCAGATGCGGATAGATCTTTTGAGCAGCGGATCTCTCGTAATATATCCCGCCTTTTCCAGAGCGTCAAGGTTTGCCTGCACAGACGAGGTGGAGCGCAATCCGACCTGAGCGCCGATCTCGCGCACTGAGGGAGGAACACCGTCGCTTAGCCTCTCGACAAGAAATTCATATATTTTTCTTTGTGTGTTATTGAGTTTATCCATAAAATCTTCTCCTTTTCCTCGGACGATCTTATTCACAGATATATTATCACATTTTGTCGAAAAAAGCAAACAAATGTTTGTGTTTGGTGATAAATTAACAATTTGTTCACAATTATACACTTCACTATATGAAAAAAGTGTATAAAAAAAGCGGCAGAGACAAAAATAATTACAAAAGAAAGGTGGAGATAAAATGGACGAAGAAAAATACGAAGACAATCTTGAGGACAATGAAATCCCAAACAATGACGGCAAGCTATCAGGCAAAAATTTTTCAATGGGGTTGCTGCTTGTGCTGCTGGCTGTGCTGGTCGGCTCGGCAATTGCAGTCGGAGCAGGCAGAAAAGTAACTGAGAAGATCGAGCTTGAACAGTCGTCGATCGTCACTACTCCCATTGACACAACAAGACCAAAGGCTGAGGAAGTGACAAAAGAAGCGGCGGCAGAGGTTACAGGAGTTCCTGACGAAAGGACTGCTGCCGACAGGAGTGATGTAACAGGTGAAAAATATATTTTCCCCATTTCAAACAATATTATCAAAGACTATTCAAACGGTGTTGCAGTAAAGTCGAATACTCTCGGCGACTGGCGCACGCACAACGGAATTGACTTTACCGCCGGGGAAAATGAGATCGTCAAAGCGGTAAAATCAGGTACTGTCAAGTCGGTTTACTATGACGAGCTTTGGGGACTGATCGTTGAGATCGATCACGGAAATTCTGTAATTGCAAAATACTGCGGACTAAAATCCGGCACAACCGCAAAAGTCGGAGATATTCTCGAACAAGGCGAAACAGTCGGAACAGTCGGCTCGATTCCCTGCGAAGCTGCCGACGAAACACATCTGCATTTTGAAATGTCAGTTGCAGGAAAAACAGAAGATCCAATTGAGATCATGGGCATTGGCGGATAAGATTTCACAGACAATTTATAAGCAGGCGGTTATTTGATAATCCGCCTGCCTGTTTACAAAACTCATAAGGGTTGCCGTATTTAGCGACAACCCCTTTACTTATGTTTATTGCGTGATTCTTTTTGTCATTGTGAGGATATTCTGACCGTTTTCATAGCGGTAAGAGACGGAATCGGTATTCTTTTTCGTCAGGAAGATCCCAAGGCCGCCGATATCTCTGTCATCTGCTGAAAGCGAAATATCGGGATCGTCTTTTGCGAGCGGATCGTACTGTATTCCGCTGTCTTTCAGCTCGATTTTTACTTCTGAATTTTCAACCGAAACGGTGATCTCAGCTTTTCCCGTGCCGTCGGGATAGGCGTAATTTGCAATATTGACAAAGATTTCCTCAACAGCCAGATCAAGCTGCATTTGCGCTTTCTGAGTGCAGCCGTTTTCTTCAAGAATATCATCGACAAAGCTCATAACTTCGCGCAGGTTTTCATTTGTTGCGTCGACTGTCAGCTTCTTTGCGCCGTTATCTTCCGTTATTTCAAGGCACATCATCGTCAAATCGTCAAACTGCGGAGCTTCTCCGACGAACTCGTCTACGCAGCTGTTGACGCCTTTCAAAATGTTTTTAGGACATTCCTGTTTAAACTGATTTAGCGAAGCAAGCATTTTTTCAATCGTGAACATACGGTTGTTTTTGTCTGTAGCCTCAGGTAAACCGTCTGTGTAGAGGAAGACCCTGTCGCCCTTATTGAGCTGAATTTCAAAATCCCTGTATTTTATGCCGGGCATTGCTCCGACAACAAGAGAATGCCTGCTCTTAAAAATCTCAAATTCTCCGCCCTTTCGGCAAATGGCAGGATCGTCATGACCTGCGTTGGAAGCGACTATCTTGCCTGTCGAAATTTCAAGAATACCCAGCCAGACGGTCACGAACATATCCGCCGGATTGTGCTGACAGATATTGTCATTTACATAGGTCAGTATTTCACCGGGTGTGCCGCCCATGTGAGTTCTGTCGCTGATGAGGATATTTGTAACCATCATAAACAGCGCGGCAGGAACGCCCTTGCCTGAGACATCGGCAATTACTATAGCAAGATGATCTTCGTCTACGAGGAAGAAATTATAAAAGTCTCCGCCGACTTCCTTTGCCGGAGTCATGGAAGCGTATATGTCAAATTCCGCTCTTTCGGGAAAAGCAGGGAAGATGTTGGGAACGGAATTTTCCTGAATCGTTTTTGCTACGTCAAGCTCTGCGCCTATTCGCTCTTTTTCCGCTGTAACGAAAGTGAGATTTTCAATATATCTCATCATGTCGCTTTCCATTTTGTCAATGGAATTTGCAAGGTCGGTGATCTCGTTTATCCTGCTGATTCTGTCAAGTTTTTCACCCTTTGTGTTTTCGGCGGCAAAACGGTGAGCTTCGTCAATAACCTTTCTGACAGGCGTGACTAACTGTTTTCTGATATAGCTTACGGAAGAAAACGAAACAAGCACAGTCAGCAAAACAGTTGCAACTGCTATGTTAATAAGGTAAGTCCTTCTGCCCTGATTGAGTTCGGACATCGGAAGCTGCACGCACATTACGGCTGTAACTTCGCCCTTGTCGTTTTCGATCGGCACAAGCGCAGTGATATGCGGCTGCTTGCCGCGAAGCTTTGTAGTCCTTTCCATAACTGCGCCGGGAATTTCCTTTTCGTAAAGCTCGCGGTAAATTTGTGAGTATTCTTCGTTTGTGGTGTCACGCTGATATCCGACTTCCCACGGGGTATATTCGGAAGACTTTTCGTTTACCGAATTGAAAACGGATTCAAATCTTCCATAGTCAGAGGTGTCTACTCTGATGGCATAGATCAGCGTAACATCCATCTTGTTGCACAAAACATCAAGCCTCTCGCTGCTCAGACGCCAGGAATCATCGTTTCCGCCGTTTTCGAGATAGAGGTCTATTTTGTTGCCGTCGATAAGCGCGCAGGCAGTGTCAGCTACCCGCAAAGCTATATCCGCATATTCTTTTTTAAGGCTTTCCGTAAAGCTGTTGTAGCCGATAAAGCTGACTATCCAGCTAAAAATGAACAGCAGTAAAACGATTGCGCTGATGATGTTGAAAGCCAGATTTTTTCTTGAAAATTTTTTCATATTCTCTCAATATCCATGATGTCGGAAAAGCCTGTCATCTCAAGCACTTCGTAAACATCTTCACATACATTCAAAACTTTCATCGTGCCGCCCTGTTTCGTCATCTGCTTTTGAGTCATCAGAAAAACCCGAAGCCCTGCCGACGAAGTGTACGGCATTTCCTTCAAATCAAGGCAAAGCTGACTGACTCCTTCGAGATTTTCAAAAACCGTTTTTTCAAGCTCCGGAGCAGTCACGGTATCAACTCTTCCGTTGACGCAAACGGTCAAAACGCCGTTTTCCTTATTTAATGAAATCTGCATTTTAGCACCTCTTTATCAATAATAGAGACTGTTGACCTTCGGGACATTTTCAATCAAATACGCCTTGCAGTAGTCGACAAGAGCCTTGCCCTGAGGATCGTCCGTACCGATTCTTTTTATCGTGCGGCGAAGAAGCCTTGTGTAGCAAATTATCTCTGCCTTGCGGACGACTTCGTCAACAAATGCCGGCTCCTGACCCAGGAAATAATATTTAAGCGTGTATGCCCAGAAAGCGTAACATTCTTCAGTGGTTATGCCGAGAAATTTTTCGGCGTTTTTCTTGTCAACGCAACTGAATCCGAGGTAAGCGGCATATATTGCGGCAAATTCAAAGATCGGATGACCCTCGGAGAGCGTGTCCATGTCGATAAGCAGGTTTTCGCCGTTTTGGCGCATGATGTTTTTGATGTGAAAATCGCCGTGGAGCATATTGTTCGTCTCGGGTATTTCCTCAAAAAGAGACAGCAGCTTTTCACCGATTTCTTTCGGAAGATACGGCACGCAGTATTCTGCCCATCCGACAGCCTCCTGCCTCTTGCTCGGAAGCTCGCCGGGTTTCAGCTCGGTCGAGTGAATGGTCTTTAAAATCTCAACGCTCTGCTTTGCAAGCTCTTCAACACTGCCGTGATCTTCATTTATCAGCTTGCCGAAGGATTTTGCGTTCAGCAGCTCAAAAACAGAGCCGTAAAGCTCGCCAACCTGAACAACGTCGTAGGGAATAGCCGTAGGTATACCCATAACGAAAGCTTTTCTTGCAAGCTCGCGTTCATTATGTATTTCGTCAAGGGAGTCGGGGTTTTTATAGACCTTGACTATCGTGTCGGGGTCTGTGCGGTAAACCTTGCCGTTGGAGCCTTCGCCGATGACTTCGCAGCCGTCGACGGACAGCTTCCTGTAAGCTTTTGAAATATCCATCATCTCGGTAAACCCGGTCATGTCAAAAATCTCGTAAACTTCCGACGAGCAGTTGATAACTTTCGTCGAAGGGATAGTCTTTTTAAGACGAAGTATCACGCGAAGACC
>JAFSTS010000175.1 GCA_017445685.1 Clostridia bacterium
GCGGCGAGCAAGAACCTTGCGGCCGTTTCTGTCGGACATTCTTTTACGGAAACCGTGTTCCATTTTCCTATGGCGTTTTTTAGGCTGATAAGTTCTTTTCATTAGAAAACCCTCCATTCGAAATAATTATCTTAATCAATTAAAAAATTGAAAAGTATGCCGAAAGAACATAATTCTTCAGTCTGACAATACAGTATTATATAATATTTTAATGCCCTGTGTCAAGACTTTTTGAGAGAAAAATTAACTTTCAGTGATATACAAAAAAGAAAACGACCGAATCACTTCAGTCGTTTAAGATAACCAAGCAGGATATTACTCTGCAAAACCTGTCTCTACAAGAGCAACAAGCTCGTTTACCGCCTGCTCTTCATCGGGACCGCCGGCGATGATATTTATAGTCGTGCCGCCCATGATGCCGAGAGAAAGCACGCCGAGAAGGCTCTTGGCGTTGACTCTTCTTTCGTCCTTTTCTACCCAGATCGAAGACTTAAATTCATTAGCTTTCTGGATAAAGAAGGTTGCCGGACGGGCATGAAGACCTACCTGATTTTGTACTGTGACTGTTTTCGCGAACATAATGATTATCTCCCACATAAAGTAATATGTTTATGCTTAAATTATATCACAAAACTTGTCCTCGTCAATGGAATTTCCGAAAGTTCATTGATAAAAACAAACTCTGACTTTTAAAAATTCAAATCTTTGTTTATTTTGCACATTTATTTTTTTCGTTTTTCGTGACATTGAACAAGAATTTGGTAACTTTGCAATAAAATCAGCTATTTGATTCGTTATACCACTAATTATTTTATTCATGAAGCAAAAAAATGATATTGTACTTATTGATGTTTTTTGAAAAGCATTGTATAATTTATTATATATTGAAAGGGAGATGATTGCAAATGTCGCTTGGTGATATCAAACACACAATGATTGAATCTGACAAAGGCGAAGGGACAAAGATCGAAGACGATGAAAAGAAATTGGATTTTCCCGGGCTTAAAAACCTTTTTCTTTCAACTCAGGGCAAAGCAATGATCGGCTCGAACCCGAAAATTTACAACGCTGAGCTCGATAAAATCAATGATAATATAGTCGAAGTTCCTCTTCTGACGGTTGATTTTGAAAAATGGTTAAAAGACAACTACGGTAACGAGGACGGAGATTGAGAAAATTTGGGCAAGAACCGCCTTGTAAAATCCGAAATATAATGGTATAATGTACCTTTGTAATTGCAAATATACATGAAGGTGAATAATTTGAAACAAAGAACAGATCTGAGAAATATCGCTATCATTGCCCATGTTGACCACGGCAAGACGACTCTCGTTGACGAAATGCTAAAGCAGAGCGGTACTTTCAGAGCAAACGAACAGGTCCAGGACAGAGTCATGGACTCAAACGACCTTGAAAGAGAGCGCGGTATCACTATCCTTTCGAAAAATACTTCCGTGCATTACAAGGATGTAAAAATCAACATCGTCGACACCCCCGGTCACGCGGACTTCGGCGGCGAGGTTGAAAGAATACTGATGATGGTTGACGGCGTGCTGCTGCTTGTGGACGCTTTTGAAGGCTGTATGCCGCAGACGAGATTTGTTTTGAAAAAGGCTCTGAGCCTTGAAAAAAAAGTTCTCGTCGTCGTCAACAAGATCGACCGTCCCGGCGCAAGACCCGAGGAAGTTATAGACGAAGTGCTTGATTTATTTATCGAGCTTGGCGCAAACGACGACCAGCTTGAGTTTCCCATCGTCTACGCTTCGGCTAAAGAGGGATATTCCTCCCTTGACAGCAGCGTAAGAGAAGGAGATATGAGGCCGCTGCTTGATTCCATTTTGGAAAACATCGAAGCTCCCAAGGGTGATGTTGACGGCCCGCTGCAGATTCTTTTTTCGTCGCTTGACTACGATGATTATATCGGCAGAATAGGCGTCGGCAGAGTCGAAAGAGGAAGAGTTAAGAAAAACCAGCAGGTAGCTCTTTGCAACGCTGACGGAAAAAACGAGCTTGTAAAAGTTTCCAGACTATATCAGTTTGAAGGACTTCGCAGAGTTGAAGTCGAAGAAGCCGCGGCAGGAGATCTGATCTGCGTATCGGGAATAGAGGACATCAACATAGGCGAAACTGCGTGCGACCCGGAACACATAGAAGTGCTGCCTTTTGTTAAAATCGACGAGCCGACGATCTCAATGAATTTCATCGTCAACGACAGTCCCTTTGCCGGAAGAGAAGGTAAATTTGTTACCTCCAGAAATCTGAGGGACAGGCTTTTTAAAGAGGTCGAAACGAATGTCAGTATGCGCGTCGAGGAGACAGAAACGACCGATACTTTCAAGGTCAGCGGACGAGGCGAGCTTCACCTTTCAATTCTCATCGAAACTATGCGCAGACAGGGATATGAATTTCAGGTATCACGACCTAAAGTTATCATGAAAGAAAAAGACGGCGTGCTGCTTGAGCCGATAGAGCTTATCATCATCGAAGTTCCCGAGCAGTATGTCGGCGCAGTTATAGAAAAGCTCGGCTCACGCAAGGGCGAGCTTGAAAACATGGGCGCCCGTGACGGCGGCACGACCCATCTTGAATTTAAAATTCCGTCAAGAGGACTTATAGGCTACCGTTCCGAGTTCATGACCGACACAAACGGAAACGGTATCATGAATCAGCTTTTCTCCGGCTACGAGGAATACAAGGGAGATATCGAAACGAGAGAGCGCGGCTCGATAGTTGTTCACGAAACAGGCACAACGACAGGCTACGGTCTTTTCAACACTCAGGACAGGGGCAGACTTTTCGTAGGGCCGGGAATTGAAGTTTATGAAGGAATGATCGTCGGCGAATGTGCCAAGAACGAAGATGTGACTTGCAACGTTTGCAAGAAAAAGCAGATGACCAATACCCGTGCGGCAGGCTCTGACGATGCGCTGAGACTTGTTCCTCCGTCAGTGCTGAGCCTTGAACAGTCGATGGAATTTATCGGCGACGACGAGCTGCTTGAAGTTACTCCCGAAAGCCTTCGTCTGAGAAAAAAGATCCTCTCCAAAGAGCAGAGAATGAAACAGATGTTCAGAAAAAAATAAGAGGTAATATGAGCTGTAAATATGTAATTTTTGATTTTGACGGAACGATTGCCGATTCATCGGAAGGTGTAAGGGATTCGCTGATATACGCCTACAATGCGTTTTCGCTTCCTCTGCCCGACGAAGAGACGATAAGAAAGTTTTTCGGACCTCCGCTCACCGCTTCTTTTATGAAATACGCCGGAGTTGACGAAGAAACGGGCGCGGCTATGACGGCAAAATACAGGGAACTTTACACAGACAACGCCATGTATCGTCTGAAGCTTTACGACGGAATGAAAGAGCTTTTGGAGAATCTGTCGAATGACAATATTAAAATTGCAATAGCCTCCTCAAAGCCGAAAAAGTTTTTCGACAAGCTTTTGAACAGGCTTGAAATAGCTCAGTATTTCAACGCTGTAAGCGGAGCTGCAATGGACGCAAAGGACGACAGCAAGCGCGAAATAATTCTCCAATCGTTGGATAGCCTTGGTGTTGAAAACAAGAACGAGGCTCTCATGGTCGGCGACCGGAAATTTGATATTCTCGGCGCAAAAGGCGCAGGGATCCGGTCAGTCGGCGTAACCTACGGTTTCGGCAGCCGCGAGGAATTTGAAAAAGCCGGCGCTGATTTTATAGTCGATACGCCAAACGAAATATACGAGATCGTAAAGAAGCTAAATTCTCACTGCATATTAGATAAATAAGTTTAACCCGCTGCAAATACTTTCGTAATTTGAAAGCTACGCAGCGGGTAGATTTTTATTATCAGCTTATTTAGTCAGAAATATTTTCAGCCTTTTTAACAATTTCCAGATCCTCTTTTGAGAGCGTGTCCATGATTTTTTCTATCATATCGGGGCGTTTTTTTGCCGTGATTTCGAGTGATTTGTCGCGCCTGAAACGCTCAATGTTTGCATGATGGCCGCTCAAAAGAACATCGGGAACTTTCTTTTCGTGCCACTCGTAAGGTCTTGTGTACTGCGGATATTCAAGCAGTCCGCTGTAATGGCTCTCGTCTTCAAAACATTCGTCTGACGAAAGCACACCCGGCAAAAGCCTTGTTATGCTGTCGGCAAGCATCAGCGCAGGCAGTTCTCCGCCTGTGAGAACATAGTCGCCTACGGATATCTCCTCATCGACTATTTCCTCCAAAACCCTTTCGTCAACGCCTTCATAGTGGCCGCACAAAATCGCAATATTTTCAAGCTCGGACAGTTCTCTGACTCTTTGCTGCGTCAGGACTTGCCCTTTTGGAGACATATATATAAGGTGCGGCTTCTTACCTGTTTCATCACAGATGGACTTATAGCAGTTGAATATCGGCTGGCACTGCATGATCATGCCCATGCCGCCGCCGTACGGAGTGTCGTCGACATTGTTGTGCTTGTCGTCTGTGTAGTCTCTGATATTTCGACAATTGATTTCAACAAATCCGTTTGCCCTTGCTCTGCCGACAATGCTTTCGTCAAGGACTTTTTCACACATCTCGCAAAAAAGCGTCATTATGTCAATTCTCATCGTCAAAAATTCCTTTCAGAGCTTTTATGGAAACTACTCCTTTTTCAACATCAACACTTCTCAAAACATCAGGTATAGCAGGAATGAGATATTCCTTTGAATCTTTTTCAATATGCCAGACATCGTTTGCGCCCGTTTGGCTGACATCGGATATCACGCCGTATACAAGCGTTTCATCATCGTCGTCAACGACAGTGCAGCCTATCAGCTCGGCAATAAAATAGCTGCCCTTGGGAAGCTTTGCGTCGGCCCTTTTTATGTAAAGAACAGTGCCTTTGAGCCTCAGAGCGTCGTCAACGCAATCGACTCCCCTGATTTTCATTATGGCGACATTGCCGTGTTCCCGCACGCTTAAAATATCAAAACTGCCGCTTCCGTCTTCGTCGGTGTAGAGCTTTTTGAATTTTTTGAGAAAATCAGCGCTGTCGCACCATGGCTGAAAACGGACTTCGCCGCGGACGCCATGGGTCGAAACGATCTGACCTGCCTGCAGATATTTTTTAATCATCTTCGTGTACCTTTCCGGTGCCTTCTATTTCCATCTGAGAAGAAACTGCCTTTACATTCCTCTTGAGATACAGGAAGGTGTAAAGATTTGAAATGCCGATCAGAATGAACAAAACGCCGAGGATTTTTATCAAAACATCTGTTGCCGTATTGCCATGGAAGGTAATAAAACATCCAACAAGAATTATTGCAATTGAAATAATAAACGGTAACAGATAGCCGCTTTGCTGATTCTTTTTGATTTCAAGAGCCTGGCTGAGATTGATTACACCGTTGATCAGAGTGAGAATGCCGAGAAGTGCAAAAATAAATTTGCCGACTATAAACGGCGTACAGATAACGAACAGTCCGAGAAGCGAAAGAACAATGCCGCTTGCAAGATACATTGCGCTGTAAGGCAAGGAAGAGCTGTATGCTCTGACATAGTCAAATATTCTTCTTAAACCAAGAAAAAGCATAAGACCGCCTACAAGATATCCTGCAAAAAGCTGAACATCTCGTGAAAAAATGATAACAACTACTCCCAAAATTATGAATCCAACTGAGGACAAAACAAGATCCTGCTTAAATTTTTTGAACAAATTTTCCATTTTACCTTCCCCTTTCCAAAAATCAGATTGTTAAAAAGGCTTGGAAAATCAATCTTCCCAAGCCTGAAAATGATATATCAGTCGATGTCAACTGCTACCTTTGCGTCGTGTCTGACAGCCGCCGCGCGCATAACAGTGCGGATAGCTTTTGCTATTCTGCCCTGCTTGCCTATTACTCTGCCCATGTCGTCATCTGCAACGCTGATGTGGAATTTGATAACGCCTTCCTCATCCGGCTCGTCAACAGTAACTTTAACTGCGTCGGGGTCTGTAACAAGACCTTTGACCATTGCAATCAAGAGTTCTTCCATAATAAGAAAATCCTTTCGTAAATAAATCTGAAAATCAGATTATGTTTTCTTTTTTAAGCAGTGCCTTAACTGTGTCGGTAGGCTGTGCGCCGTTGCCGATCCACTGTTTTGCCTTTTCGCCGTCGATTTTGATCTCAGCAGGATCAGTCATGGGGTTGTAGTAACCGATCTCTTCGATAAATCTGCCGTCGCGCGGATATCTTGAGTCTGCAACGACTACGCGATAGAAGGGTGCTTTCTTTGCGCCCATGCGGCGCAATCTGATTTTTACTGCCATGTTTGTGTACCTCCAAATATTATATGTTTTATTTTTTACGCAATACATTTTTGTAAGCGTTAATTAACTTTTTAGAATTTAAATCCGTTCATTGAGTTCATGCCGCCCTGCAGATTCATCATATTTTTATGTTTTCTGCGTTTTTTGCCGTTGGGATTCATCTGCTTGAACATCTGCTGCATCTGCCTGAACTGAGCCAGAAGCTTGTTGACATCTTCGACCCTCTGACCTGCTCCCTGAGCAATACGCCTTTTCCTTGAAGCGTCAATAATCTCAGGCTTTTCGCGCTCTTTTTTCGTCATTGAAAGAACAAGCGCTTTCGTGCGGTCAAACTGCCTTTCGTCGATGTCGATATCATCGATTTTTTTGCTCATTCCGGGGATCATTTTCAGCGTATCCTTGATCGAGCCAAGCTTTCTGACCTGGTCGATCTGGTCGATGAGATCGTTCAAATCAAATTTATTTTGCCTTAGCTTGCTTTCAAGCTCCATGGCTTTTTTCTCGTCAAGAGTCTGTTCAGCTTTTTCGATAAGCGAAAGAACATCGCCCATTCCGAGGATCCTTGACGCCATTCTGTCGGGATGGAAAACATCGAGATCGTCAAGCTTTTCGCCGACGCCGACAAATTTTATCGGTTTTCCCGTTACAGCTCTTGCCGAAAGCGCCGCGCCGCCCCTTGTGTCGCCGTCAAGCTTCGTAAGAACAAGACCGTCGATACCGAGAGCCTCGTTAAAAGATGTCGCAACATTGACCGCGTCCTGACCTGTCATCGCGTCGACAACGAGAAGTATCTCGTGCGGATGAACTTCGCTTTTTACATTTTTCAGCTCGTTCATCAGCTCTTCGTCGATATGAAGACGGCCTGCCGTGTCAAGAAAAACATAGTCGTAGCCGTTGTCCTTTGCAAGCTTGATAGCTTCCTTTGCAATAACTACGGGATCGGACTGCCCCATTTCGAAAACGGGAACGCCTGCCTGTTCGCCGACGACCTGCAGCTGCTTTATGGCGGCAGGACGGTAGATGTCGCACGCAACGAGCAGAGGACGATGGCCCTGCTTTTTGAGCATGAGCGCGATTTTTGCGCTGTGAGTCGTTTTACCCGAGCCTTGAAGACCGCACATCATCACGACTGTCGGCGGATGAGCCGCCGTAGCAAGCC
>JAFSTS010000176.1 GCA_017445685.1 Clostridia bacterium
GGCGCGCCTGCAAAGAAAAAATTTGATATGGTAAAACCTGCAAAGCCTTTGCAAAGACGCTATGCTCCGACGACGTGGGCGTTTGCAAAATTGAGGACGCTCGGACATCTTACTAAAATCAATAAATACGGCATGGAAGGCGTAAAACCGCCATATATACTTCTTCTCAACCATAATGCGTTTTACGATTTTTATGTTATGCTTTCTGCGACTAAGCCTGCAAGAGGTATATTTCCTGCCGCAGTTGACGATTATATCGGCAGAGAGTATATTCTTCGTAATCTCGGTGCTGCGCCTAAGAGAAAGTATACGCCTGATATCAGCATTCTTCGCACCTGCCGACAGGCGATCAAAAATAAAAATGTGTTTGGAATATATGTTGAAGCCAGATATTCTCTTTGCGGCGTTACCGAGCTGATTCCTCAAGCAGTGGCTCAGATGGTCAAACACATGGGTGTTCCTGTCGTAACGCTTACTTGCAGAGGTCATCATATTAACGATCCGTTTTGGGGCGACCATAGAAGCAGATTTGTTTTTCACACTCAGGCTGATATGACGCTTGCGTTTACTTCTCAACAGCTTAAAGAAATGTCTGTTGAGCAAATAGATTCGAAAATCAAAGAGCTTTTATATAATGATGATTTTCGTTGGCAGAGTGAAAACAGAATTAAAGTCACTTATAAGAAAAGAGCCGAAGGACTTCATCGTGTTCTTTATCAATGTCCCCATTGTAAAACTGAATACAGGATGAACTCAAAAGGCGACAAGATCTTTTGCGAGAGCTGTAACAAGTCATGGACGCTTAATGTATACGGCGAGCTTGAAGCAGACGAAGGAGATACCGAGTTTAAATTTGCTACCGACTGGTATAAATGGGAACGGGAAATGGTCAAAAAAGAGATCGAAGACGGCACATATTATCTTGAATGTCCTGTTGATGTCAACGATCTTCCCAACTCTAAAGGCTATGTGCACATGGGGCATGGAAAGCTTGTCCATGATATGACAGGTCTTCATTTGACCGGCATTCGCGACTACGACAAAGAACCGTTTAAAATGGATCTTGATTCTTCAGGTCAGTATGCCGTTCATATTGAATATAAATACCGTTTCGGCAACTGGCGTGATTGCGTTGACATGAGCACTCTTGACGACACATGGTATGTTTTCCCCGAAACAAGAGACTGCTCGGTTACTAAGATTTCAATAGCGACCGAAGAAATGTTTAAACATATCTGGGAAAAGAAAAATCAAACCTCGGAGGTTAAACAATGAATATCAGAGAAGATTTGCTTGAAATGATGAAGGATTATACGGACGGCAGAATCACATCGGTCAAACCCGATGATGTGCTGACTTCTGATCTGGGACTTAACTCCTTTGAACTTTTCGATCTTGTTGAAATGATCGAAGATAAGTATGAAATATCCATACCTGACAGAGTTCTTCCGAGCCTTGTGACCGTTAAAGATATCGTAACCTACCTCGAAGAAAATGTGAAAGGCTGATATAATGTACACTAAACTTAAGAACAGAAAGCTGCCTTATGTGCCAAACCTTGATACTCTGAAAGACATCGTTCTTTACGGAGTTGAAAAAGGTGGAGATAAAAAGCAGTTCATGTTTTATAACTTTGACAATGATGTTGAAACCAAGTCTTATAATCAGGTTTTTTACGATGTCAAGGGTCTTGGACAAATGCTTTACGGCAGGGGACTGAAAGGTAAAAAAATAGCCGTTCTCAGCGAAAACAGCTATTATTGGATAGCGTGCTAC
>JAFSTS010000001.1 GCA_017445685.1 Clostridia bacterium
ATAACGCCGACAATTTCAAATTCAGTCGTGCCGAGCTTGCCCTCAAGGCTTTCTTCAACGCCTTCGAGAGTGATTTTGTTTCCGATGACGAAATCCCTGGGTGTTGCGACATTGTTTCTGTCAACAAGGCATTCCTTTTCATTTTCGGGATATCTTCCGTCAAGCAGAGTGAGCCTGTTTATGTACGAGGGGTCGTCCGTTCCGGCTTCAAAAAGCTTCGCTTTTTCAACATCAAAGCCGTATGAGCGGCAGATGATTTGTGAGCCGCCTGCGTTTGAGACAAGCTCGCCGTTGACTTTAACGGCTGTGTCGACAAATTTTGAGCCTGAAGCGTTTTGGACGCCGTCTACCTTTTTGACCTGCTCAACATCTTTGTCGGTAAAGCCTATTGTGGACACCATCCAGATATCCATGAGGTTGTTTTTTTGATAATACCTGACTGCCGTTTCGTGCAGATCGGGGTAAGCCGCCTTGATTCCGGCAAAGAAGCTGATCCCGAGAGCAACGATAGCTATCAGGGAAATAAACCGAGCCTTTGTGCGCCGGATGGAGCGGAGCATTTCGCGAAAAAGAGATTTTGTCATTACCACTCAATCCTTTCGGCAGGTACGGGATTTTCGTTGATTTTGATCGACGCGATCTGTCCGCTGCGCATTGATATAACCTTGTCCGCCATGGGAGCTATTGCCTGGTTGTGCGTGATGATGATGACGGTCATGCCTGTCTTGCGGCACATATCCTGCAAAATATTGAGTATCTGCTTGCCCGTCACATAGTCAAGCGCGCCCGTAGGCTCGTCGCAAAGAAGAAGCTTCGGGTTTTTTGCAAGCGCTCTTGCGATGGAAACACGCTGCTGCTCGCCGCCGGAAAGCTGGGAGGGAAAATTATCCATTCTGTCGCCGAGTCCGACCATGTGAAGCACCTTGACGGGATTTATCGCGTTTCTGCTTAGCTGAGTTGCAAGCTCAACATTTTCCAGAGCGGTCAGGTTGGGAACGAGATTGTAAAACTGGAAAACGAAACCGACATCGTGACGGCGGTAATTCGTAAGCTTCTTGCTTGAATATTTGCTGACAAGCTCGCCGTCAACAATGATCTCGCCGTTTGTGGAGCTGTCCATTCCTCCGAGCATATTCAAAACAGTCGTTTTACCTGCGCCGCTGGCTCCGACGATAACGCAAAGCTCGCCCTTTTCGACAGAAAAACTGACCGAATCAACTGCCTTTATCTGCACTTCACCCGTGCCGTAGATTTTGCTGACATCCTTCAGCTGGATATAGCTCATTTTTCTTCCTCCGTTTTCTCAAACATGATTTATCTTAGAGACTGCAAAACTCTGTTTGCAATCGGTATTGCTGTAGTAGAGCCGTATGAGCCGCAGTCTTCGACGATGACGATGACTGCATACGGGAAGCTTTCGTCCGCCGAAAAGCCGACGAACAAAGCCGTATCTTTTTTGTTGGCGACTTCAGCCGTGCCTGTTTTGCCGCACATGGTAAGTCCGGGGAAAGAGCTGTCGCCGTAATAGTTTTGAACATTGGAACGAAGCAGCTCCTTCAAGCTTGCGGCAAGCTGCGGACTCATTTTGATATGAGATAGCGTCTGCGCAGAATTGCTGTATGTCGTAACACCTGAGCTGTTGACGATGGATTTGACAAAATACGGCTTGATCGCCGTGCCGGAATTTGCTATAGCGCCGACGAGCGAAAGCATGGCGCACGGGTTGATCTGGGTCGTGTACTGACCGATACCTGCCCAGCCGAGATCTATGTCAACTGCGCCGGAAAGGTCGAATTTGCCTTTTGCGATCTGGACTCTGTCAACATCAAAGGAAGATGTCAGACCAAGCTGTTCGACGGTTTTCTGCAGATTTGTTTTGCCGATCTCAATGGCAATTTTTGCAAAAGCGCTGTTGCACGAATGATTCAGAGCGCTTTCGAAATTCAGCGTGCCGTGAACGCCGTTGCAGATTACTCCGCGGTCTGAGCCTGCTACGCTGTAGGAGCCGTTGCAGGTGAAAGTCTGCGAATAGATGTCGGGAATGTTTTCAAGCGCGGCGGCTGAGGTGACAATCTTAAAGGTTGAGCCGGGGGTATAAAGACCTGTTAAAAAGCGGTTGATGTATACACCTTCGTAGCTGTCGCCGGCAATCGTTTCGGCGTCGGGTTTGTTTTCAGGGTCGTAAGAAGGGGAGGAGACCATGCAGACGGTATTTCCCTCTTTGTAGTTGTAAACGCCGACAGTGCCTTTGTAGCCGTCAAGCGCACGGTAAGCCGTTGCGCATACATCGCTTTTGAGCGTAAGAGTAATGTCGTTGCCGTTAAAATTCTGCTTGAGAAAATACACTCCGTTGACGATGTTGTAGCCTGTCAATTCCGACTGAAAGATCGAATGAACGCCCGTGGCAATATTGCCTTCCGTGTCGCCCACTGCGTGAAGCGTGGCGGCTCTGACGGTCGGGTCGCTGTTGTAGACTCTTTGAGAGCCTTCCGTTTTTGCAAGGACATTTCCGTCTGCATCAAAGACAGTTCCTGCCGAAATGACATTGCCTTTTGTGTAAAGGTGAGCGTTTGCAATATATGTTGCCCAGGTGCTGCCGTTTGTGAAGAAAGAAATCGCAAGTATTACCGCTCCCGCTAAAAAAGCGGCAACAAACAAAAGCAGCGACAGAGCTCTTCTTGAAGTGTTGTGCATAAGCTTTCTCCTGTATAAATTATCCGAGTGCCTGAGTTTCTCTCAGGGTTTTTGGGTAGGCTCGGGGATCAATGCTCTTGATAAACGCCATGAGCATCCAGCAGCACACAAGGCTTGAGCCGCCTCGGCTGATGAACGGAAGCGTAACGCCGGTCAGCGGAAGCAGATCGGTCACGCCAAAGACATTGAGGGCGACCTGAACGAGAAGAAGTCCGGAAGCGGCGCAGGCTGCAATTGCATAAAATGTTGAGCGCGCGCCTCTTGCACCGGCAACGGTGTAAACGACGATAGCCGCAAAGCAGACGAGTATCGAAAAGCCGATGATAAGACCGTATTCCTCGCATACCATGCCGAAAATAAGGTCGGTCGTCGCGGCAAAAGTGTTTCGAAGAAGACCCTTGCCAAGTCCAAGTCCGAACAGTCCGCCGCTTGAAGAATAAATCAGCACTCTTGTCTGCTGCATTCCTGCACCGTAGGGCGAATCCCAGATGTGGCGGTAGTTTGCAAATCTGCCGGCAACATAAGGCTTGAAGGAAATGATCAGCAGAGCGCCGACGGCGGCAACGATACATATAAGTATTATCGCGCGAAAATCGCCTGAGCGCATGAAGGTGATGATCAGAAACGTCACAAAGAAAACGACTGCCGAGCCGAAGTCGCGCATGATAAACAGCGCGCCGATACAGCCGATGGAATAGATCATGTATTTGATAATGCTTCTTGTCGTCTGGAGCTTGTCGAGCGTGGCTGCGCCGACGAAGATAAAGAGGACCTTTACAAGCTCGGACGGTTGGATCGAAAAACCGCCGATGGTTATCCAGTTTCTTGCGCCGTTGTTTTCCTCGCCGAGCAGTATATTTGCCGCAAGCATAAGTCCCGACAGCGCGGCAACGGGAAGACGAAGCTTTGAGACTCTGTCAGCGTTTGCGATGACCCATCTGAGAACGATGAAGCCGACAAGCCCTGCGACAATAAACATAAGCTGTCGTCCGGAATAGTAGGGTGTTTCTATTTCTCCGCTTTCAAAAAAGTCCGTATCAAGCGTTGCGACAAGCGAAAGACCGATGCTTGAGAGGAAAAAGGCGATAAATTCAAGCTCAAACGATGTCTGCTTCAAAACGACGCGCATTAAAAGCGTGTAGCCCCATTCCGATGCGAGAAAAACAGTAAATATCAACAGAAATCTGCCGGAAAATTCGCCTGCGTCGAGCATAACATTAGAAAAGGATATGAGCTGAAAAATCGTGATCAGCACAAGCTCGATGCCCCAGCGAAACGGCTTGATTTTTCTTAGCGACTGCATACACGCACCTCTTTTCTCTGCAAATTAAACCTGTTTGTAAAATTCCTTGAAAATAATTTTTGCGCCGCCGAAATCGAGAATGTCGCCGTCGTTGAGACTGCGCGAATCGTAGACGACTTTTGAGTTGATATAAACTCCGTTGGAGGAGTAGTTTTCAAGATTCCATTTGCCGTCCTTGAACTCAAGCTTTGCATGGGATCTTGAAACAGTGGGAAGGTTGAGGTAGATGTTGTTCGTTTTGTCTCTGCCGACGGTGCAGACGCTGTCTTCAAGCAGGAAAACCTTGCCGTTGCTCTGGCTGACAAGGGCGGAGACATAGGCAGGATCCTTGCCGTCTGAAAAGTTGGGGGCGGAAAAATAGTACGCGGCGTTTCCGAAAATCACACTGTCGCCGTCGCAAATTTCGCTTTTGCCCTTTATTTTTTCGCCGTTGACGAGAATGCCTGTTTTTGAGCCGGTGTCGTAAACTATCCAAGAATCCTTGCGTCTTGAAATAACTGCGTGAAATCTCGAAACTGTCGCATAGCTCAGTACGATGTCGCACGAGCTGCTTCTGCCGATAGATGTTTCCCAGTAGTGAAGCGCAACTGACTCGCCGCTCTTTGCGTTGACGAGAAAAGCGACGGTTTTTGTCTTTGGTCTTTTGCTGAAAAGCGATGAGCAGCAGCCGAGCAATATTATCAGCGCAAGACACGGCAGAATATATCTCGAATATTCAATTATGAAGTCCATTTTTCGTCACCTCAGCTTCAACGTTCAACCGCTCAAATAATACAAAACAATCAAAGACAATTATACTCTTTCAATTAAAAAAGGTCAAGCAAAGCGACACTGATTTACACAATTTTTACTAAAAAAGTCAATTCCCAAAGTAAATTCCACAGTGGAATTTAGAAGTGGAATTTAATCTGGGAAGGAAAATGTGGTAGAATTTAGTCTGGGAAAGGAGGTCCCAGACAATGAACGAAAAAAAGAAAAACAAGCATATGCTGC
>JAFSTS010000177.1 GCA_017445685.1 Clostridia bacterium
CCGGCTGATAGTACCCTTCGGCAGACGAGGCGGCAGCTCCGACAACGATAATTCGATCAAGCACTTCTGATTTTCTGACGCCGAAAAGCTCTGAAGAACAGTTGTTCTCATTGACACTGCAAAAAGTCAGGTTGTTTTCGGCATTTACTGCATAACCGAAATTGTTTCCGTTGCCTGCTGCCTGACAAACGATAAAATCGTATCCGTGTTTAATAATGACAGCCATATATGCGGAGGAAAACCTGCCGACAACATCGATCACAAAGTCAGGATATCTTGTCAAAACATTATTCATATCAGAGCCAAGGGAAAAGTTTACAACTTTTGCGCCGTCCTTGACAGTATAATATAGTCCGGAATAGATTCTCTCGATGTCAAGCCAGTTCTGAGAAAGGGAATTGTACTCAGGTTCCCAGTCGACACAGTGTAAAACAGAGTTTGGACAAACGCCGGAAATTCCGATCCCGTTATCAGCGTTTGCACATATAATTCCCGAAACATGAGTACCGTGAGAATCGGGACGGTTTGTGCGTTCAAAATATTTTCCGGGAAAAACGATCTTGCCTGCAAGATCTTCATGGTTGTCATCAAATCCGCTGTCAACAACTCCAAGGTCTATCGTACTCATTTTATCCCTGTACTGCCATGCCGAAAGCGCCTGTATGGCTTCAAGATGCCAATTTAGACCGTTAGGAACATCCTCGCTCCAGTGGTCATCACCCTCCCACGGATCATTGGGGATATACTCAAAGCTCTTCCTTATGCAGGAGCTTATATTAAAAACGATCTGCGGAACTGCCAAAATTATTTTTTCGTTTTCTTGCAGATGATCGCAGAACTCTTCAAGATCGGAAATGTCTTTGTTGATAAAAATCTTACACTCATTTAGAATCGAGCTGTATCCGACCATCTCGCCGCCGATTTCCTTTGCAAGCTTCTTAGCTTCACCGAAGCTGACACTGTCAGACATGAAAACGCTGAAAACTCTTTTTGAAATACCAAAGCCATCTGAAAATTTTTCAACAAATTCCATTTTAACTTCATCCAGGAAGTCCTTCGGGCTGATTTCGCCTGAGATGATTCCTGCTATCGAAGAAGAAAATATCATAACGATCGACAAAATAAAAGACAATATTTTTTGCATATAATAACCTCCTCTTTTTCTTTTTTATTATTATACAATATCTTACTGTAAAAAGCAAGAATGGATGATCCGCGAAAAGTGCCTGAATCTTGTACGATTCTTAAAAAACGTCCGAAAGACTCAACAGAATCTTTCGGGAATAAAAACAGTATAATTAAACTTCAAAATTTACAATACAAATCAAATATGCAAGGTCATTTGCATCAAGATAGCCGTCGCCGCACAGGTCGATAGCTTCAAGCTTTGCCGCGTCATTCGGCTCGGTAAAGGTATTTACATATTCCCCTGCAACCGCAAGATCAAATGCGTCTGTATATCCGTCGCTCGTAACATCTCCGCTGACAACGGCGGAAAATGATGCGAGAGTTTCTCCTTTGAATGATTTGATTTTGACGGCTGTGCCTGTGCTTATAATGCTGTCAGAAACTTCAACAGTACAGCCTGCAAGATCAAGAAAATCACTGATCCCATCTAAACCCTGAGGGATATTTTTGATAAGCAGCTTTTCGTGGTCTATTGAAATAGCTGTACTATCTTTCACACCGTAATGGGCGGCAAGCTCAGGCAGAACACGGCTTTCAAAAATTTTGCCGCATACAGTGCATTTTGTAACTTCTTCACCCTCGGAAGTATATGTAGCAGGAACGACGGTTTCA
>JAFSTS010000178.1 GCA_017445685.1 Clostridia bacterium
GAACTGACGCGGCGGCTACGGGACTTCGTCCTTTTGGAACGGAGGATCTTACCGTCGATGTTACGATTGCAGGCCCGAGATATTCAACGAAGATATCCGATATTACCACGGATGATTTCAATATCGAAGCGGTTGTATCAAATGTAACTTCAGTCGGAGAACATGAGCTGTCGCTGAATTATTCTGTCGCTGATAAAAAAGCCTCCTACACTATCAAATCAATTTCAAAGCAGTCCGTATGGGTGTATTTTGATAATTTCACAAGCGAAAAAGTTCTTCCCATCGATCTTTTGGGAGTTCCGGAAACTAATCTGGCGCAGGAGGGACTTTACTGCGAAGGTGTTGTCCTTTCGCAAAACAGCGTCACCGTATCCGGCGCAACGAGCCAGATAAACAGCCTCGGAGATTCCATACAGGCAAGCTACGATTCTTCGGGAATTTCATTTCCGCTCAGCAAGACCGTCAACTTTGACGTCAACCTGATCTTGCAGGATTCCAACGGCAAAAGGCTCAACTATATTACGATCGTTGACGGCGCGGAAATAACCGGCTCGATTCCCGTAATGGAAATCAAGAATGTTGCAGCTTCCGTAAGCTTCAAAAATGTTCCGAAAACTTCGGGCAACAATATGCCGAACAACATTTCCTATGTCATCTCGCCCGACAGCGTTGATGTGGCGGCTGCAAGCGATGTGCTATCGAGCATGAGCACTCTTGATGTAGGCGTCGTGGATTTCAGAAATATTTCACCGGGCGCAAATTCCTTCACTTTCAAGAGTGCGGACATAACAAGCGCAAAGATCGCGGACGACAGCATAACGGAATTTACGGTTACGATTTATGCCGCGAATGTAACGACTGCGTCAATGAGCGTGCCTGTCAGCTGTGCGACGCTTAAAAATATTCCCGACGGATACAGAGCGTCGCTTGCGGACGAAACCTACTGCATTTCCAACGCGACATTCGTAGGACCTTCCTCCACGCTTGAGAATATGGCGGCGACAGATATCACAGTGACCGTCAATGTTGATTCAGCCTCAGAGATAAAGGAGGGCAAGATCGAAGCTCCTGCGACGATAGTAATAAATCAAAACGGCGTCTGGTCGTACGGAGAATATACGGTTTCCGTCAATCTCGAAAAAATCTGATTTTTCGCTAAAGCTGAGTACAGGTTTTGGTACTTGGCTTTAGCTTTTTATTGTTTTTGGATGAAAATATGGTAAAATGAAAACGAAAAATTTTTTGAGGTAGTTTTATGCTTAATTTCATTTACGGCACTGCCGGAAGCGGAAAAACAACAAAAGTCAACAAACTCATATCAACTCTGGTCAAAGAAGACGGTCAGCAGGTCGTCTATATTGTGCCGGAGCAGTTTTCGTTTACGAGCGAGAGAAAAATGCTTGAGCTTCTCGGTCCTGTCGACTGCAACAAAGTCGAGATAGTCATGAGCTTTACTCACCTTGCCGACAGCGTGTATAAGCTTTACGGCGCAAATAATCTGCCGTTGCTTGACAAAAGCTCAAAGAGCATTATGATGAGTCTTGCTATCGACAGTGTGTCGGACAAGCTTGAGATCTATTCCAACAAGGCGCAGTATTTTAATTTCATCAAGGAGATGTCGAGCTTGTCTTCAGATCTTCGCAGGGGTGAATGCAGTATTGAAGCTCTCGAAAAAGCCGGTGAGCAGATCGAAGACGAGCTGCTCAAAAAGAAGCTTTCCGATATCGGACTTATACTTGAAGCATACGACACCTTTCTTGAAGACAGTTACTATGACCCAGACGACAGATTGACCGTGTTGTCGAAGGTGCTGGAGGAATATCCGTTTTTCGAAGACAAAACCGTTTTCATAGACGGGTTTACGGGATATACCGAGCAGGAATATAAAATCATCGAAAAAATGCTCGTTCAGGCAAAGGATGTTTATGTCTGCGTTTGTACAGACAAGCTTTATGCGGACAGTCACGACAGGCTTGGAGTTTTTGCGCCGTCGTATAAAACAGTCAGGAAACTGATGGCTGCCGCAAAGAAGAACAATATTCCGATATCAAAAGGCGAGAAAATAATATCCGAAAAATACAAATCTCCGGAAATTGAATTTCTGTCGGATAATTTCCTGAAAAACAGTTCTCAAACTTTTTCGGGATGCGAAAATATTGAAATTATAGGCGCAAAAAACAAAATTGAAGAGTGCGACTATGTTGCAAGCGAAGTCAAAAGACTTTTGAAAAAAGGATACAGATGCCGCGAAATCGCTATTGTTTCAAGAGACAGCGCAGGGTATGAGGACTACATGAAAAC
>JAFSTS010000179.1 GCA_017445685.1 Clostridia bacterium
AATCTGAAGATGCTGTTTGACTTATACGAGCTGACGATGGCAAACGGCTATTTCAAAAACGGCGTAGGAGAAAAGACTGCGTATTTTGATATGTTTTTCCGCAAAGTTCCCGACAACGGAGGCTTTGCCATCATGGCAGGCGTGCAGCAGCTTGTCGAATATCTTGAAAATCTTCATTTTACCGATTCCGAAATAGAATTTCTGAAAACAAAAGGTTTTTCGGACGACTTTCTTGAATACCTCAGGAATTTTGAATTTAAGTGCGATGCTGACTGTGTGAGCGAGGGTATGCCGATTTTTCCGGGCGAGCCCATCGTCAGGGTCAGAGGCCCTGTTATCCAGGCGCAGTTTATTGAGACGATGGTGCTTTTGTGCATAAACCACCAGAGCCTTATTGCCACTAAGGCAAACCGTGTCGCAAGAGCCTCAAGGGGCAGAGCGGTCATGGAATTCGGCTCAAGAAGGGCGCAGGGTTTTGACGGCGCAGTTCTCGGCGCAAGAGCTGCATATATCGGCGGCTGCGTGGGTACCGCGTGCGCGCTGACGGATTATCTTTACGGCGTTCCGGCGCTCGGCACGATGGCGCATAGCTGGATACAGATGTTTGACAGCGAGCTTGAGGCTTTTTGCGCTTATGCCAGAGAATACCCGGACAACTGTACGCTTCTGATTGACACATACAATGTCATAAAATCGGGACTTCCCAACGCTATCGAGGCTTTCAGGAGGGAAGTTCTGCCCAGAGGCTTCAGACCTAAGGGCGTCAGGATAGACAGCGGCGACATCACCTATCTTTCCAAAAAAGTCAGGAAAGTTCTTGACGAGGAGGGCTTTGAGGACTGCAAGATAGTCGCGTCCAACTCGCTTGACGAATATATTATCCGCGATATGTTTTTGCAAAATGCGCAGGTCGATTCCTTCGGCGTAGGCGAAAGGCTCATCACCGCTTCGTCAAACCCGGTTTTCGGCGGAGTGTACAAGCTTGCCGCAGTTGAAGAAGGCTCAAGGATAATCCCAAAAATCAAAATCAGCGAAAATGTTCAGAAGATCACGACTCCCGGAGTAAAGGCGGTCTGGAGGCTTTACGACCGTCAGAGCAACAAGGCTTTTGCCGATGTGCTGACTTTTGAAGACGAGATAATTGACGACACGAAGCCTTATGAGATATTCGATCCCGAATACACATGGAAGAGAAAAACGGTCACTGATTTCAGGGCTGAAAAAATCCTCAAGCCCCTTTTCAGAAACGGCAAATTTGTCGGTGAAAACCGTTCCATCGACGAGATAAAAGCCTTCTGCGCCGAACAGGTCGAAAACCTCTGGGACGAGGTGAAGCGGTTTGAAAATCCGCACACATATTATGTTGACCTTTCTCAGAAGCTTTGGGACGAAAAGCAGAGACTCATATCTGAATACAAACTGTGAGGTGAAAACCGTGATTAACATAGGCTGTCATCTTTCCGCGTCGTCGGGGTTTTCCCATATGCTTGAAGAGTCGCTTTCCATCGGCGCAAATACTTTCCAGTTTTTTACTCGAAATCCGCGCGGCGGCAGGGCGAAGGATATTGACAAAGAAGATGTTGAAAACTTCCTTTCAAAATGGAACGATCTCGGCTACGGCAAAATCGTAGCTCATGCTCCGTATACGCTGAATATGTGTTCGGACAAGGAGAGCACAAGAACTTTTGCCAAGCAGGTTTTTGCAGACGACCTGAAAAGAATGGAGTTTGTGCCGGGGAACTATTACAATTTTCATCCCGGAAGCCATGTCGGTCAGGGGACAGAAGCCGGAATAGAGCTTATTTCCGAAACCCTGAACGAACTTCTTTTTGAAGATATGACGACTACTGTCCTGCTTGAAACAATGGCGGGAAAGGGAAGCGAAGTCGGCGGAAAATTCGAAGAGCTGCGCGAGATAATCGACAGGGTCAGTCTTTCTTCGAAGCTCGGCGTGTGCCTTGACACCTGCCATGTTTTCGACGCAGGGTACGACATTGTAAACGGGCTTGACAAAGTTCTTGAAGAATTTGACAGAATAATCGGTCTTGAAAAGCTCAAAGCCGTCCATTTAAACGACAGTAAAAATGTTCTCGCAAGCCACAAGGACAGGCACGAGAAGATAGGCGAGGGCAACATAGGACTGACCGCCTTGACGGGCGTTGTAAACCATGAAAAGCTGAAAAAACTGCCCTTTATTCTCGAAACACCTAACGATCTTGACGGGTACAAGGCGGAAATAGAGCTGATATCAAAGTATTCTGATTTGGCATAAAAGAAACAAAAACTGAAAACGGACACGAAAAAAGGCTGTGCCGGAAAGTCGGTACAGCCTGAATTTTTTTGAGATTCAATTATTTTTCCAATCCGAGCAGCCAGTTGACAGAAACTTTAAGCGTGTCTGCAATTACGATGAGCTCACGGTCGTTGACATGGCGAAACTGTCCTTCAAGCTTGGAAAGCGAGGAGTTGCTGAAATCAAGCCCTGCGATCTGAAGCTGCGCAAGGAAGTCCTTCTGGCTTATGCCTAATTCGTCTCGTTTTGCTTTGATACGCTGTCCTACGATATTCTGGTTGCCGATTTCTTTTGTTCGAGTTCTCATTTTTTCAACCCTCTTTGTTAATTTTTTCACACCTTTTTACAAAACAATTATACCATCTTGTTCTGAAAATTACAATAAGGAAACAGGAAAAATGTTAAATTTTGTTGCAAAAATAAAAAATATTTTAAAAACTATTTAATTAAACAACACAATTCACAAAAAACAAAGTAAGCCGTGAATAAACCTTCGCTCATGCAGGAGCTCGATGTGTGAACAGTTGATTTAAAAAAGCTGCAAGAGAAGACAAGCATTTTGAAAATGCGCAATTTACAAATTGTTTAAAAATATTACCTTTAAAAGATTGAAAAAATCGATGTATAGTGGTATAATAATATGAATTTTTGTGTTTCAATGCAAGGAAGGTGACGAGTTGAAGCAGATTTTAAAATTCCTAAAACCTTATAGAGCTTCCGCCGTGCTTTCTCTTTTGCTGTCGGGAGTCAACCACGGTCTTCATGTGCTGCTGCCGGCGATGATGTCGCTTGTCATAAACAACGGGATCGGCAAAAACGACATGGATTATGTCAAAAAAATGGGTGCGCTGATGGTGATAGTTTCGTTTGTCGCGCTCGGTTTCGGAATTGCAGGCAGCTATTTTACATCAAAATGTTCAACCGGCTTCGGCAGGGAAGTGCGCCGCGCCGTTTTTAAAAAGACACAGTCGCTCTCCAGCAGCGATATCAGCAATATTTCTCCGGCTTCGCTGCTTATTCGAAGCACAAACGATGTCAACCAGACTCAGATGATATTGCAAAATTGTCTGAGGATGTTGATGAGCGCTTTTGTGATGATGGTCGGCGGCACCGTGATGTCGTTTATAATGAACAAAAAGCTTTCGGCGTGCCTTTTCGGAGTGTTGTTTGTCATTGTTATAATCGTCTTTTTAATATCGAAAAAAATTATCCCTATGTATTCCGTCGTGCAAAACAAGATGGACAAACTCAATTCCGTAATCCGCGAAAAGCTCAGCGGTATCCGCGTTGTGCGCGCTTTTAACAAGAGCGAGTACGAGGACGGCAGATTTGACGAATCCAACGACGAGCTTGCAAGCACTTATGTTAAGATAAACAGAATATACGCCAAAGTTCTGCCCATCGGAATTATGGCGCTTTTCAGCCTGATAGTAGTGCTTATTTTTGTCAACTGCCGCCAGATAATGAGCATGGATGTCGGCGCGCACAGGCAGGAGATTGCAAACACAGTCGGCAATCTTCAGGCTTTTGTGGTGTATGTGCTGATGATAGTCGCGGCAATAACGATGGCAACTTCCGTCCTCGTTATGATACCCAAGGCTATGATTAGCGTCGACAGGATAAACGAGATACTTTCCATAGAGCCGGGCATAAAGGAAAGCAAAAGCACAAAGCAGTTTACCGACAGGGGAACTGTCGAATTTCGCGATGTTTCGTTTTCTTATCCGGGAGACGATGTTAAGCGACTGAAAGATGTATCTTTCACGATCGAAAAGGGAAAAACCACTGCCTTTATCGGAAGCACAGGCAGCGGCAAATCGACGATAATCAGCCTGATGACGAGAATTTACGATGTTTCAGAAGGTGAAGTTTTCGTCGGCGGAGTGAATGTTAAGGAGCTTTCAAAGAAAGATCTTGCTCATTCGATAAGCCTTGTTGCGCAAAAGACCATGCTTTTCAGCGGCAGTATAAAGGACAATGTCCGTTTCGGAAACGACAGCATAACGGACGAGGATATTTTAAGAGTCTGCAAGGCTGCTCAGGCTGACGAGTTTATCAAGGATATGCCCGAAAAATACGATACTGTGATATACCAAGAGGGTAAAAACCTTTCCGGCGGTCAGAAGCAGCGTATTTCAATTGCAAGAGCGCTTGCCAAGCAAGCCGATATATATGTTTTCGACGACAGCTTCTCGGCTCTTGACTTTGCGACTGACAAAAAAGTCAGACAGGCAGTCAAAAAAGAGCTTGAGGGCAAAACTGTCGTGATAATTGCTCAGAGGATCGGCTCGATAATGGACGCCGACAAGATCATTGTTCTGGGCGAAGGCAGAGTCGTCGGAGCCGGTACTCATGCCGAGCTTTCCGAAAGCTGTCCGCTTTATCAGGACATTAAGAGATCCCAACTGTCAAAGGAGGGAGAAGATGAGTAAGAAAAACGATATCGGTGAAAAAAGCGGAAAATACGACGCGTATGTTCAAAGCGACTCTAAAAATAAACCGAAAAACTTTTCTTTAACGCTAAAGAGATTTCTTCTTCATATGCGTCCTCAAAGAAAACTTTTGATATGCGTTATCCTGTGCGGACTTATCGGCACTGCGATGACAACGATAGGTCCTCTGATACTCGGCAGGATAATCGACGCAATTCAGCTTCAGGTGGACAGAAAGCTTGCAGGTCTGACGGTCGATCTTTCAGGCGTGCTGAAGGTGCTTTTGTCGCTGCTTTGCATTTATGCCGTGTCGAGCGTGATGACATATTTCCAGTGGGATATCATGGCTCGCGTAACGCAGGATGTTGTAAAATCTCTCAGGAAAAAAGTCAACGACAAGCTCTCAAGAATGCCGCTCAAATTCTTCGACTCCCATCCCAGAGGCGAGATCATGAGCTGTATGATAAACGATGCTGACAACATCAATCTGAATTTGCAGAATATTATTCTCCAGACGGTCACATCAGTCGTCACTTTTGTGGGAATACTTGTAATAATGTTCGTTGTAAGCTGGAAGATGACTCTTGTGACGATCAGCATTTTGCCGCTGAGCGCAGTTATTGCCTTGATGATCGTCAAGCGCTCCAGAGGATATTTCCGTTCCCAATGGAAAAAGACGGGGCAGATCAATCGTCACATGGAGGAAATGTACACAGGCCATGAGGTCGTCAGGTCTTATTCATACGAGGATAAGGCTATGCAGGAGTTTGACGAGATCAACGACGGTCTGTTTGAGGTGAGCAGAAAAGCTCAGTTTATTTCAGGCATCATCATGCCGTTTTTGAACTTTGTGAATAATTTCGGCTATGTTCTCATTTGCGTTTTCGGTGCAGCATTCGTTTTGAAAAATCAGATCACGCTTGGCGTTGTCGTCAGCTTTGTGACTTATTCAAAGCTTTTCACTCAGCCGATCGTCGACATGGCGAATATCATGAACAATGTCCAGTCATCTCTTGCTTCCGCCGAGAGAATTTTCGATCTTCTCGACGAGGGCGAAGAGTCGTTTGAAGACGAGCAGGAGCCTGAAAAGAATATCAGGGGACATATTGAATTTGAGCATGTCTGCTTTTCATATTCACCCGACAAGCCGCTCATAGACGATCTGAATCTTTCGGTTGAGCCGGGACAGGTCGTTGCGATAGTCGGGCATACGGGAGCCGGCGAAACCACGATTGTCAACCTTTTGATGAGGTTTTACGAAGTCGACAGCGGAAAAATCAGGATCGACGGAAAAGATATCCGAAAGATAACGAGGAAAAATCTCCGCAAGCTTTACGGCATGGTATTGCAGGATACATGGCTTTTCAGCGGAACAGTCCGCGACAATATTGCATATTCTAAAACGAATGCAACCGATGAAGAAATTTATTCTGCGGCTAAACGAGCCTGCGCGCACGATTTCATAATGTCGCTTCCAAACGGATATGATACTGTTGTCGGGGAAGACGCGGACAATATCTCCCAGGGTCAAAAGCAGCTTATCACTATTGCGAGGACGATTTTGTCCGACCCGACGATATTGATTTTCGACGAAGCGACAAGCAGCGTCGATACGAAGACGGAGAAGATGGTGCAGCAGGCGATGAACGCTCTGACAAAAGACAAGACGAGTTTTATCATAGCTCACAGGCTTTCGACTATAAGGGAAGCCGATGTGATCCTTGTTATGGATAACGGAGCTATTGTAGAAAGCGGAAGCCACGAAGAGCTGATGAAGAAAAAAGGAGCGTATCATACGCTGTACATGACTCAGTACTCTTCAGCTCAGTAAGGAGGACACAAGCGAAAATGTCTGAAAAAATCGCTGAATATTTTGACGGAAAAAAAGTTCTTGTTCTCGGCTTCGGCAGGGAGGGAAAAGCGACCTTTGATTTTCTGAGGAAAAACTATCCCGATATGACTTTGACCGTTGCCGACAAAAGAGAGCTTGCGCCGCCGGACGAAAAAACCCGTGTCATCTGCGGCGAAAAGTATCTTGAGAGTATCAACGAATTTGATGTCGTAATGCAGTCTCCGGGAATTTCTCTTCGGGATGTCAAAGTTGATCCGTCCACTGAAATCACAGGTGAAATGGATCTGTTTTTGCGTTTTGCCGACTGCTTTAAAATCGGAATAACCGGCACTAAGGGCAAAACCACAACGACGACTCTTATATATAATATGGTAAAGCAGTCCGGCAGAAAGTGCTGCCTTTTGGGAAATATCGGTGTTCCCGTCTTTGAATGTCTGGATACGATAGACAAGGATTTTGTCGCAGTTATAGAGATGTCCTGCCACCAGCTTGAGTTTTCCAAGGCTTCGCCGAACATCTCGGTGCTTACAAATATCTATCCCGAACATCTTGACCATTACAACGGCTTTGAAGGGTATGTCAACGCAAAGCTCAATATTGTCAGATACCAGACTCAAAACGATCATTTCATATATAACGCAGATCAGGGGCTTGACGGCTTTGCCGATATTGAAAAGATAAAAAGCAATCTTCTGCCCGTCAGCGTGAATGATGATAAAACTGACGCCTTCCTGTCAAGTCTTGATTCAATAAACAGGCATCTCAGGGGCGAAAACGCAAAACAGGATATTTTCTTTGCCGTCAGAGCGGCGAAAATTCTCGGCGTTGAAGAAAAGGATATCGTATCGTCTCTTGAAAATTTCGGCGGTATCGAGCATCGTCTTGAAGAAGTCGGAACATGGAAAGAAATAACATTTTTTAACGATTCAATTGCTACAATACCCCATGCTGTCGTCTGCAATGTGAAAGCACTCGGCAATGTGTCGAGCCTGATTTTCGGCGGACTTGACAGGGGAATAGATTACGGCGAGCTTGTCGATTTTCTGTCAAGCGGCGAAGTTGAAAATCTTATCGGTCTGCCCGAAACGGGACATACGATAATCGCTTCGCTTCTTGAAAAAGGGTATAACGGCAAAACTTTTGCAGTTGAAACTATGGACGAAGCTGTCAAAACGGCTTACGAGCAGACTCAAAAGGGCAAAGCCTGCCTGTTTTCTCCGGCGGCTTCGAGCTATAACAGATATAAAAACTTTGAAGAAAAAGGCAATCATTTCAAGAGCCTTTGCAAACAATTGGGTGAAAAAAACTAACCGAGTAAAAAGGAGAGGTTTTGATGTATAAAAAAGTTGACGCAGGTCTGAATTTTGTCGAAAGAGAAAAGCAGATCGAAAAGTTCTGGAAAGACAATCAGATCTTTGAAAAAAGCGAGGAGAAAAAGGGAGACTCCTACGTTTTCTATGACGGTCCTCCGACAGCAAACGGCAAGCCGCATATCGGCCATGTTCTCACGAGGGTAATCAAGGATATGATCCCTCGTTACAGGACGATGAAGGGCTACTATGTTCCGAGAAAGGCAGGCTGGGATACTCACGGACTTCCTGTTGAGCTTGAGGTTGAAAAGCTTCTCGGACTTGACGGAAAAGAGCAGATCGAAAAGTACGGTCTTGAGCCGTTTATCGAAAAATGCAAGGAAAGCGTTTGGAAATACAAGGGTATGTGGGAGGATTTCTCCGCAACAGTCGGCTTCTGGGCCGACATGGACAACCCCTATGTTACATATCATAACGATTTCATCGAGTCTGAGTGGTGGGCGCTTAAAAAGATTTATGAAAAAAATCTTCTCTACAAGGGCTTCAAAATTGTGCCTTACTGTCCTCGCTGCGGAACTCCTCTTTCCTCCCACGAAGTTGCTCAGGGCTACAAGGACGTTAAAGAACGCTCTGCTGTCGTTAAATTCAAGTCAAAGGGCGAGGACGCATATTTTCTTGCGTGGACGACTACTCCGTGGACACTTCCGTCGAATGTCGCGCTTTGCGTAAACCCCGTTGAAAGCTATGTCAAGGTCGAAAAGGACGGCGTCAAATACTACATGGCTGAGGCGCTTGTTGAAACTGTTTTGGGAGAAGGCGCCGAAATACTTGAAAAATTCGTCGGCAAGGACCTCGAATATAAAGAATACGAGCCGATTTTCGATTTTGTGAACCCCTCTGAAAAATGCTGGTACATCACCTGCGACAGTTATGTCACTCTCACGGACGGCACAGGTATAGTTCATATCGCGCCTGCTTTCGGTGAAGACGACGCAAAGGTCGGCAGAAAGTATTCGCTTCCTCTCGTTCAGCTTGTCGACGCAAAAGGTCAGATGACAAAAGAGACAAAATGGGAAGGACTTTTCTGCAAAAAAGCCGACAGGGAAGTTCTCATTGATCTTGAAACAAGGGGATTGCTGTTTGATGCTCCCGTGTTTGAACAC
>JAFSTS010000180.1 GCA_017445685.1 Clostridia bacterium
CCAAGAGAAGTAAGAAGCACAACGCCGAGAAGCCAGACAGGCTGAGGGCCGAAGAAGGAGGCAAAGCCGCCGAAAAAGTCTCTGCCGTCCGCTGTTGTTGCGGTGAGCTTTGCAAGCTCGATAAGGCTGCCGGTAAGACCGCCGTTGACCTTGAGTACTGCAATAATAACTGCGGAAATACCGATGAGCATGATGATACCCTGAATGAAATCGTTGATAGCAGTTGCCATGTATCCGCCGAGGATAACATAAACTGCCGTCAAAATCGCCATTACGATAACGCAGACGGAATAGTCAATGCTCGGGAAAGCCATGCTGAAAAGTCTTGAAAGACCGTTGAAAAGCGAAGCTGTGTAGGGGATAAGGAAGATGAATGTGATCGCCGAAGCGGCAATTTTAAGAGGAGTCGACTTGTATCTCAGCTCAAAGTAGTCGGGCATGGTTTTTGAGCCGATATGCTGAGTCATGATCCTCGTTCTTCTGCCGAGAATTACCCACGCAAGAAGCGAGCCGATAAATGCGTTGCCAAGTCCGACCCATGTCGAAGAAATACCGTATTTCCAGCCGAACTGTCCTGCATATCCGACAAAGATGACCGCCGAAAAGTACGATGTTCCGAACGCAAAAGCCGTAAGCCACGGGCCGACTGCTCGTCCGCCGAGAACGAATCCGTTAACATCTGTCGATTTCTTGCGCGAATAAACGCCGATGCCTATCATAACGGAGAAGAAGACCACGAGTAATATAATTTTTACTGCCATTTTTAAAAACCTCCTTGACAGGTATTATGATTTGTTTTGAGCTTCGACAAGCCTTGCGGCGCCGTATTTTTCACGAAGCTTTGGCTTTTCGATTTTGCCGGTGGGGTTGCGGGGCACTTCGGCAAAGATGATTTTTTTCGGTCTTTTGTAACGAGGCATTTCTTTGCAAAATTCATTTATTTCGTCTTCGCTGCATTCAACGCCTTCCTTGAGTTCAATGATTGCCGCTGTGATTTCGCCGAGTCTGTGATCGGCAAGACCGATGACGGCAACATCCTTGATCTTTTCGTTCTGACGAAGGAAATCCTCGATCTGAACGGGATAAATATTTTCGCCGCCGGAAATGATGACATCTTTCTTTCTGTCAACAAGGAAAACGAAACCGTCTTCGTCCATCATTGCCATATCTCCGGTGTGAAGCCAGCCGTTTTTGATGGTTTCGGCTGTGGCTTCAGGATTCTTATAATAGCATTTCATCACGCCGGGGCCTTTTACGATAAGCTCGCCGACATCGCCCTGCTTGACGCTTTCGTTTGTGTCGGGGTCGACGATATCAATTTCCCACAGGAAACCTGCCTTGCCGATCGCGCCGACCTTATGAGTGTTTTCAACTCCGAGATGAACGCAGCCGGGGCCTATGGACTCACTCAGGCCGTAGTTTGTGTCATAGTCATGATTCGGGAAAACCTTTTTCCATCGCTTGATAAGGCTTGGCGGAACAGGCTGCGCGCCAATGTGCATAAGTCTCCAGCTTTCAAGGTTATAGTCTGCAAGATTGACTTTGCCGGAATCTATAGCATCAAGAATATCCTGAGCCCATGGAACCAGAAGCCAGACTATGGTGATTTTTTCATCAGATACTGTCCTGAGTATCGTCTCAGGCGTTACGCCGCGAAGCAGAACGGCTTTGCTGCCGGAAAGCAGGCTGCCGAACCAGTGCATTTTAGCTCCCGTGTGATAAAGAGGGGGAATGCAAAGGAAATTGTCGTCATGTGTCTGCGAGTGATGGTTTTGTTCTGTGCGGCAGGAGGAATACAGAGCCTCATGCGTGTGAAGGATAGCCTTCGGAAATCCTGTTGTTCCGGAGGAAAAATATATTGCAGCATAGTCGTCCTGAGTTATTTCAACAGCAGGAGCAGTGCTTGAACAAAATACAGTCAGCTTCAGATAGCTTTCTGCGAAATTGGGAACATCGTTTCCCACATAAAACAGCGTATGTACATCCGGCATATCCTTGAGAGCTTCCTCAACTCTGCCTGTAAATTCAGGCCCGAAAACAAGAGTAGTCGCGTCGGCAAGGTTGATGCAATAGCTGATTTCGTCTGATGTATAACGGAAATTCATCGGCACAGCTATAGCGCCTGCTTTGAGAATACCGAAATAAATCGGAAGCCATTCAAGCGAGTTCATCAGCAAAATTGCGACCTTGTCGCCTTTGTTGATACCTCTTGAAAGCAGAAGATTGGCAAATCTGTTTGCCTTAACATCGAACTCCTTCCAGGTCATCTCTTTTCTGTATTTTTCGCCGGGTTTTGCTTCGATAAGACTAAATTCACGCCAAGTCATGTGGGCGTTTGGCAGGTTTTCGCCGTTTATTTCAACAAGTGAAACCTCGTTGGGCTGAATCTTTGCATATTTTTCAAGCAACTCAGTAATAACCATCTTTAACCTCCGTGCAGTTTGTCGCTTTAAAGCTTTTATGCACTAAATTATAGCACAGCATTTTCATAATGTCAACAACAATCTCAAAAAAATACCCGACAGTTTTGTCGGGCAGATTTCGATTATTTCAAATGTTTTTTAAGTCTTCTGTTGTATCGTATCTCGGATATATCTATCACGCCTTTATTTACAAGCTTTCTTAAAAGAAGCAGCACGATTATCGTAAGTATCAGCGCTATGATAACTACCTTTCCGAACAGGTTGTCCCATGCGGCTTTAAAGATAGAGAGAATGTGGAGAATAA
>JAFSTS010000181.1 GCA_017445685.1 Clostridia bacterium
TTTGTTTCAGCAAATGAGTGAACAACAGCTCAGAGAACTACATCTTGAACTGAGCGAAAAATACAATGAATTCAAATCGAGGAATCTTTCCCTTGATATGTCAAGAGGCAAGCCTTCGCCCGAACAGCTCGATCTTTCGCTTGAAATGCTCGGCTGTGTTAACGCAGACAGCGGCTATAAATCCGAAAACGGTTTTGACTGCAGGAATTACGGCGTTCTCGACGGCATCAGAGAATGCAAAATCCTTTTCGCAGACCTTCTTGGCGTTGACGAGGACAACATCATTGTCGGAGGTAATTCTTCACTGACGATAATGTTTGATTACATAGCGCAGTGCATGATCAGCGGCGCCGGCGCAGAGCCCTGGTCGCATGTCGATGGAATTAAGTTTATCTGCCCCGTCCCGGGTTATGACAGACATTTTTCGATTTGTGAATATTTCGGCATCGGTATGATCCCTGTTCCTCTTCTGGAGGACGGGCCTGATATGGATATGGTCGAAGAATTGATAAAAGATCCGAAAGTCAAAGGTATGTTCGTTGTTCCGAAATACTCAAATCCGTGCGGTAACACTTTCTCCGATGAATGCGTCAGAAGGTTTTCCGACCTTAAACCTGCTGCGGAGGATTTCAGAGTTATCTGGGACAACGCTTACTGTATTCATGACATTTACGATAAATCCGACGAGCTTCTCAACATTTTTGAAGCGTGCAAAGGCAAAAAGAGTGAGGACTATTTCATTGAAGTAACTTCAACATCGAAAATCTCGTTCCCCGGCTCCGGCGTTTCCGCGATAGCGGCTTCAAAATCGAACATTGAAATGGTCAGGAAAAGAATGACGATCCAGACTATCGGCAACGACAAGCTCAACCAGCTTCGCCATGCAAAGTTTTTCAAAGACGTTGACGGTCTTAAAGCTCACATGAAGCTCCACGCCGAAAAGCTCAGGCCGAGGTTTGAGCTGATCATCGAAGCCTTTGAATCCGAGCTTTCGGGGAAAGGCATCGCTTCCTGGACAAATCCAAACGGCGGATATTTCATCAGCCTCGACGTTCTTGACGGCTGCGCGAAAAAAGTTGTGAAAATGTGCAAGGATGCGGGACTTGTCTTGACCGGCGCCGGCGCAACTTTCCCATACGGCAACGACGAAAACGATCGAAACATCAGGATCGCGCCTTCATATCCGAGCATCGACGAGCTGAAGCAAGCTGTTGAAGGTTTGTGCATCTGTGTTCAGCTTGTGTGCGTTGAAAAACTGCTTGAAAAATAAAAATCAAACAAATTTTGCTCCATTTAGTAAATGGGGCATTTTTGTTACGCTATATCTTGATTTTTCTGAAAAAAATGATATAATATTATGAGTATATTTTTCGCATTTGCAAAATGATTATTGCTTGATGCGCAGGGATATACGATTAAAAGCATTATTCCATAGTTTTTTTGATTCAAAGAACAAATTCTTTGAAAGCAATTATGCCAAAAGCCGTAACGACGATTTTCGGCAGATCCTTGAAACCGGTTCGGTTTCGGTCAACATCGGCGACAGGATCGTCTATTGTATATCCGTGACAGATCAGATCTCGGGGCGATTCTTTACGCTGAGACTGCCGTAAAGACAGGCATTATCGATCATCTCGGCGGTCTTGACGACGCTTTTGATGAACTTGTAAGACTTATAGATCTCGAAAGGAAGTAGACTGATGGCTAAATCCAAGACTACGTCGAACTCTAAAAAATCATCTGCAAAAAAGTCCCCTCCCAAAAAAA
>JAFSTS010000182.1 GCA_017445685.1 Clostridia bacterium
GCAAGCCGAATCGGAGAAGGTTTTAAGAGTCTCGGAAAAAATTTCGCGTTTTTGGCGCTTGACAATGGCGGAAAATGCTATGACCTGGAAAACAACAAAATGATAGCGGAAGATATCGTAGAAGTCGATGGCAGATACCTTCTCTCATCGGCAGGAAGGCTATATTACGCTGATGATTATAACGGATCCGTGCACTTTTGCTCGTCCGGCATTAAGGAAATCGTAGAGACTACGCGGTGGGGTTGCTATGCAGTAAAAGACGACGGTTCAACTTACATTATTGACTATCCCTATGATAACGACGGAAGAAAGATATCAAATCACTCTTTCAACCAGGTGGCTGTTTATGCCGGAAGTTATTATTTCACAGACTCTGACAGCCGCTTGTGGAAATGCAGATATGATTATGATACGGGCGCGATCACAGAAAAAATAGTCGACTATAACGTAAAATCAATAGATGTTGACAAATACAGAAATCCGATCGGTTACGTTAAAAACAACAATAATCTGATTCTGTTTAGTAAGATGGTTGAAGGCGCTTCGACGACACCTTTTGCAACAAACGTTCAAAAGGTAGGAGCAAATTGTTATCTGACAAACGACAGAGAATTGTACGTGTGTTTTGGCAGAGCCGAAGACAAAAGGAATTTATCCGTGCTGTCCTCAGAAGGCAAAATTGTTCGAGTCATGACAAATGTCGCCGATTTTATTGATATAGATTATGATAATATAATATTTACAAGAACCGACGGCTCAGTCTGGACATACGAGGCAGGAATCGCTAAAAAGGTTTTAAGCCCCTCAAACGACGGTAAGGAAGGTATACTTGCACAACATAACTTAACACTTCAATACAGATCAAGCGCATCATTAAGCGCAAGGATTTTTGAAGGTGAAACAGTAAAATGGGAAAGCTACGATACAAATGTTGTTTCTGTTGATAACAGCGGTGTTGTAACGAGTGAGAAAAGAATGGGCATAAGCCCCGGATATGCAACGGTTGTCTTGGAAGTTATAGACCCAAGCGGATATATATATTCCGACTACTGCGAAATTACCATCGAATATGCCTGGTGGCAGTGGCTGATCAAGATCGTTCTGTTCGGCTGGCTCTGGTACTAAGGCGGAGAGTCCGCGCCTATGCCGTGTTAGTGTACATCTGACATTATAATAACAGCGCGAGCCATGAGTAAAGAATTTCTTCTTGCTTACTGCTCGCGCACATATTTTAAATTAAGATTATCACTTCCACGGCATAAAAGTTTTTACCAAGCTTTTTTCAAAAAAGCAGAGTGTGCAGGCAATAAAGCAAAAACCAAAGCGTGTGTCTTTTCGGGCACACGCTTTTTGCTGATATATATTGTATATCTTTGTATATCAAACATTTTTTTCGATATAGTCTGCGGCTTCGTTGAGGGATTTATCCTCTGCAAGCTCGACCGAGCCTTTATCGACGAGTTCGGCTGTAGTCGGGTTGATCGCCATCTTTGCAAGAACGGGAACGCCAAGTTCGGAAGCAACCTCCTCGGCTCTGCTTTTGCCGAAAACTTCGATTTTCTTTTTGCAGTCTGGACATTCGAGATAGCTCATATTCTCGACGATCCCAATAATGGGTATATTCATCAGGTTTGCCATGTTCGACGCCTTTTTAACTATCATCTTTACAAGATCCTGCGGAGTCGTGACGATGATAATGCCGTCAATTTTGATCGACTGGAACACGGTCAGCGAAACATCTCCCGTTCCCGGAGGCATATCGATGAACATATAGTCCACATCACCCCATGCAACATCCTACCAGAACTGCTGAACCATTCCCGAAATAACAGGGCCTCTCCAGACAACAGGTTTTTCCTCGTCTTCAAGCAGAAGATTAACGCTCATGATCTTTATGCCGAGCTTGCTTTCAACAGGAAAAAGACATTCTTCGTTGCCCTTTGCCATCTCGTGTATTCCGAAAGCTTTCGGGATCGACGGCCCTGTGATGTCAGCGTCCATGATGGCAACTTCGTTTCCCCGCGCTTTCATGGCGGACGCAAGCATGGAAGTCACAAGCGATTTTCCGACGCCGCCTTTGCCGCTGACAACGCCGATAACCTTTTTGACGCTGCTGTATTGATTGAGCGGAATATGAAGATCCTCCTGCTCGCATTTTGAAGAACAGGTTGAACAATTGCCGCTGCAGTTTTCGCTCATTTAAATCATCTCCGTTTTTAATCGTTGTTGAAATTATACTATAAATCCTTTTCATAATCAACACATATTTTCTCCACTGAGCTTCAAATTATCTTTACAAAGGGAAACAGTAGTGCTGTTTGTCAATAAAGCACAAAATCAAATGACAAAATTATGCAAAACGCCGAAATTTAAAAAATTCAAAAAAAATTAAAAATCTTCTTGAAATTACACCTTGAATATGATAAAATGTTTAGGCATGTGAAAAGGACTAAGGACTAACTATGCCCTTTTCGCAGACGACAATTGATGTGCGATGATGCGGGAGGTGGCCGTTCTTGAAACGGGGAATTTCCGCGGAGTATGTCCGATTTAAAACCGGGCGAAGAAATATCCGGCGGCAGCCGTGCCTGTTTCCCTACGGGCTTGGCGCGCGACCGGAATGCTTTAGAACTGCTGACCCGGAACCGAAAAGTTTCGGCTTTTAAAAACAAGAGGCTCGAAACACCCGGTTGGGTTTAGACTTTAAAGCAAATGCCCGCCAATCTTTAAAAGGAGGCAGACAAAATGGCAGTCAAGGGAAAAATCAGGATCAGACTGAAAGGTTATGACCACAACATCGTCGACAAAGCGGCAGAAAAGATCGTTGAGACAGCAAAGCGCACTAACGCTCAGGTTTCCGGTCCCGTACCGCTTCCGACAGAGAAGGAAGTTATAACAGTTCTTCGCGCAGTCCAC
>JAFSTS010000183.1 GCA_017445685.1 Clostridia bacterium
TAAGAAAATTTTTCAGTCATAGTACGACATCAGGCTTGTGGCAGCATAAGGAGGACGGTCCGCTTGACAGCTGGTTTCTTGTTTTGGTAATGGCGCTGTTAACTGTCGGAACTGTCATGATGTTTTCTGCAAGCTATGTTTACGCGTCATATTACAAGAACGATTCGTTTTATTTTTTGAAAAGACAGCTTGTTTTTGCGGTAGGCGGCACTCTTTTGATGCTTCTTGTGTCAAAGATAAAAATAGGCGTCTACAAAAAGCTTGCGCCGCTGATTTTTGCGGTTGCGGTTTTGCTTTTGATTGTGGTGCTCTTTTTCCATACAACAGTTGAAGGCTCAAACGAAAGCTTCAAAAGATGGATCGGCATAGGCCCGATAACCTTTCAGCCGTCCGATCTTGCAAAATTTGCGCTGATAGTTTTTTTGGCGTATATTATTGACAATAATAAAGAGCGGATCGAAAAAGATTGGCGTTACATGGTGTTCTTCCTTGTTGTGATAGGTGGAGTCTGCGGACTCGTAGTTGCTGAAAACCACTTGTCCGGCACGATCCTGCTCGGCGGAATAGGAATAGCGATGACCTTCCTTGGCGGAGTGAATAAAAAGTGGTATATCTTCTTTTTTGGATTTGCAATTGTCGCGGCAGTTTTGCTTATTGCAAACAGAGATATCCTTCCGCAGTATATCCAGGAAAGACTCAATAGCTGGCTTGATGAAGATTATGATCCGACGGGATCAAGATGGCAGACTAATCAGTCGCTTTACGCTATCGGTTCGGGAGGACTGTTCGGTACCGGACTTGGCGGCTCAAAGCAAAAACACCTTTACCTTCCTGAGCCTCACAACGATTTCATTTTTGCAATTGTTTGCGAAGAGCTCGGATATATCAGAACCTTGGGTATCATTTTGCTTTTCGCGCTTTTTGTATACAGAGGATTTTATATCGGTCTTAAATCGAAGGATAAATTCACTTCGCTTATCGTAATGGGAATCACATTCCAGGTAGGTCTTCAGACCGTTCTTAATATCGGTGTAGTGACGGGAATGCTTCCAAACACAGGTATCAGCCTGCCGTTTTTCAGTTACGGCGGTACTGCGCTGATAACGCTGATGGTAGAGATGGGGATCATCCTCTCTGCTTCAAGAGGAATCAAAAAAGAAATCTGATCCGGAGGGATTCAAATGCTTTCAGACAAAAGGATACTCTTAACGGCAGGAGGAACGGGCGGCCATGTAAATCCTGCTCTTGCCGTGGCAGGCGCTATAAAAAGCAAATATCCGTCCGCAGAAATACTTTTTGTCGGCACAAGCGACAGAATAGAAACAAAAATAGTTCCGGCAGCAGGATACGAGCTGAAAACTATTGAGATGAGCGGTTTTCAAAGAAAGCTTAATCTCAAAAACATCAAACACAACGTCAAAACAGTTCAAAGAGTGCTGAGATCTACAGGAGCAGTCAATAAAATTCTTGACGATTTCAAGCCTGATCTTGTCATCGGATTCGGCGGATATGTCAGCGGTCCGGTAGTAAGATGCGCCGCAAAAAGAAAAATTCCGACGGCTATTCATGAACAGAATGCCTATCCGGGAGTTACTAATAAAGCTCTTGCAAAAATTGTCGATAAAGTAATGCTGACAGTGGCGGAGGCAGAGAAAAACATGACTCTCAAAAATCCCGCCGTTGTCACAGGTCTTCCCGTAAGAATGGAAATTTGTACAGCGGACAAGGATATATGCCGCGCAAAGCTCGGACTTGACGGCAAGCCGTTAATATTGTCTATGGGCGGAAGTCTCGGCGCAAACGCTATAAATCAGGCAATGCTCGGACTTATCACAAAACTTGCCGATTCAAAAAAATGCAAATTCCTTCATGCGACAGGTCAGTACGGACTCTGGTTTTCCGATAAACTCAGGGAAAACGGAATAGATGAAAAAGAATATGACAACATTGAAATTCGTGAATATATCAACGACATGGATGTGTGTATGCCTGCAGCAGATCTTGTCATCTGCCGCTCGGGCGCAAGTACGATAAGCGAGCTTCAGGTCACAGGAAAAGCCTCAATTCTCATTCCTTCGCCGAATGTTGCCGAAAATCACCAGTATCATAACGCTATGGCGCTTGTCAGAAACGGCGCTGCGCTTTTGATCGAGGAAAAAGATTTAACGCAGGAAAAGCTTTTTGAGATGGTCAGCGGTCTTCTTGAAAACCCCGAAAAGCTTGAAACAATAGGAGAGAATGCACGAAAAATGGCGATAACTGACGCGACTGACAGAATAATCGAAGCCGTCTCGTCGATCGTCAAATAAAAATCACCAAAACCCGTTCAACGCATACGATGGATTGTATGAAAGGTCGAAGGAGGGCGTTGAATGGAACAGTTGGTAATAGAAAATTCAAAAAATCTACAGGGAGAAATCGTCTCGCAGGGCTCAAAAAACAGTGCGCTGCCGATTTTGGCGGCGACAGTGCTCGTCAGAGGAAAAAGCGTAATAGATAAATGTCCGCGTTTGACTGATGTTGACGCAGCGGTTAAAATTCTCCGTTATCTCGGCTGCAAAGTTGAGCGTCAGGGCGAAGCGCTTCTTGTCGATTCAAGAAAGATCGACAGATATGATGTTCCCGAAAATCTCATGCATGAGATGCGCTCGTCGATAGTTTTTTTAGGACCTCTTTTATCAAGAACGGGCAGAGCCGATCTCAGTACGCCGGGAGGATGCGAGATAGGGCTTCGTCCTATAGATTTACATATACGATCTGTCAAACGCTTCGGAGTGGAAATTGACGAGGGATTCGGAAAAATAAACTGCCGTGTAAAAGAAAAGCTGAAAGGCTGCGAAACGGTTTTGTCGTTTCCGAGCGTGGGAGCTACGGAAAATGCAATGCTTTGCGCTTGTCTTGCGGAGGGTACATCGGTAATAATCAACAGCGCAAGAGAGCCTGAAATCGAAGATCTTGCCGATTTTCTCAATAAATGCGGCGCAAAAATCAGCGGAGCAGGAACAGGAAAAATTGTTGTAGAAGGCGTAAAAAAACTTCATGGATGCGAGCATAAAGTGATCCCGGACAGAATAATGGTGTCGACCTATCTTGCGTGCTGCGCCGTATGCGGAGGAGAAATTAAAATTGACAACATATGCCCCGATCATATTTCTCCGACGATGAATGTTTTCTTGCAAAGCGGCTGTAAAATACAATGCCGGGAAAACAGTGTTTTGATAAGAAGCAGCGGAAAGCTTAAATCCCCGGGAACAGTCAGAACGATGCCGTATCCGGGCTTTCCGACTGATTTTCAAGCTCCGACAATGACAATGGCGAGCGTGGCGGACGGCACAAGCGTTATAATCGAAAATATTTTTGAAAGCAGATTCAAACACGCGTCCGAGTTGATAAGAATGGGCGCGAATATAAAAGTTGAAGGCAGAGTTTCTGTGGTTGAAGGCGTAAAAAATCTCACCGGCGCATCTGTAACTTCAACTGATCTCAGGGGAGGCTCGGCTCTTGTAGTCGCAGGACTTTGCGCTCAGGGGACGACAAAAGTAAAAGATCTGTCTCATATAGACAGAGGATGTGAAAATTTTGCTCAAACGCTCAAGCTTCTGGGCGCGAGAATTAGGAGGGAACAAATACCTGATGGGGAAGGACAAAAATCTTGAAGATACGCAGGATCTCGATGTAAAAACGATCAGGTCAGTTTCTTCAAAAAGCGTTCAACGCAAAAAGACTAAAAATGAAATTTCCAAAGGCGGCTCGTCAAGGTCGAGATCCGCTTCTTCTGCAAAAAGAAAACAGCTTCTTCACCTAAAAAAAGCGTAAATCAGTCTTCTCAGAGCAGGAAAGCGCCTGTCAAATCTTCAGCTTCCAAAAATACTCAAACCACAAAAGTCAGGCGGTTTCCCAAGGAGGAGCTTCAAAAGCAAAATACATCGAAAAAATCTTCCGCAAAACGAAAGAAGACGATGCGAAAGGTCAAGGGCATTTTAATTTTTTCGCTGGTGTGCATAATTGTTGTAGCCTTGCTTGCAATCTTTGCCGTCAGTCAGCTTTTCAAGATCAAGACCGTAACTGTCAACTATGACCTGAATAAAACTTCTCAATCCGAAAACGTCAAAAGAAAGTACACAGACGAGCAGATAATCACTGCCGCAGGAGTCGGTGAGGGAAATAACCTGCTTCTTGCCAAGTACGCAAAGGCTGATGACATTATGCAGTCTGTCTCAAAGCAGCTTCCGTTTTTGAAGGTGGTTTCCGTTGACAGCAAGGGCATGAGCGAGCTTATAGTCAGTGTAAAGCAAATCAAACCGAGCTATGCTTTTATGTTCGGAGAAACATACATTCTGACGGACGACTCGATGAATGTTATTGATCACACTCAGGATAAAGAGACTGCGTTGCAGTATTGTGTGGTGAGGTATGCCGATATATCGTCTCATGAAACGGGTCAAAAGCTTACGCTTTCCGAACGATCAAACGAGCAGACGACAGTTGAATCGGTTTTCAGCGCCATAAAAGCGGCAGAACTGAAAAATATTACTTACATAAGCCTTAAAAACCTTGACGATCTGTATATGACATACGATAACAGAATATTGGTTCATGTGGGAAATCGAAATAACCTTGTCGAAAAGCTCAAGCTTGCACAGAGAAGCCTTGCCGATGAGGATAAAAACAGCCTTCAGCAAAAGGGCGAGCTTAATTTGACCGTCGAAAAAAAGGCTTATTTTACACCTCAATAATATCAAATTTACAGTTTCGTAACATAAAAAATTGTCAATGACTTGTATTTTGCAAAAAATTGTGTTAAAATAATCAAAAAGTTAAAGAAGTGTAATTCCTAAATATATAAAAGGAGGACGCAAAATGTCTTTTGAAATGGATAATGAATTTGAAAGCGTAGTTCAAATCAAAGTTATCGGTGTCGGCGGAGGCGGCGGAAACGCAGTCAACAGGATGATCGAAGCCGGAATCAAAGGCGCAGAGTTCATCGCAATCAACACCGACAAACAGATTCTTAATTTCTCCAAAGCGACTCATAAGATCCAGATCGGCGAAAAGGCGACAAAGGGTCAGGGCGCAGGAGGAAAGCCTGAAATCGGTGAAAAGGCTGCCGAGGAAAGCCGCGAGATCATCGTTGATCTTCTTCAGGGCACTGATATGGTGTTTATCACAACAGGTA
>JAFSTS010000184.1 GCA_017445685.1 Clostridia bacterium
GACAAGAAAGAAGTTTCTTCCGATAAATTCTGTTTTTATATTACGGAAAATATTCTTCCTGCCGATCAGGACAATGTCAGAGAGAACATCCGTCTTTTAAGAGACGAAGGTTTCGCGGTTGCTATTGACGACTTCGGTATTGAGTATTCCTCTCTTTCCAACCTCGGTCAGTATGAAGTTGACTATATCGGTTTAAACGAATGTCTGCTTGAAAATATTCTCGTTGACGAAAGACAGCAGAATATGGTGCAGGGTATTATAGACTTTGCCAAAAAGCTCGAAACAAGAACTATGGTCGGAGGCATCGACTCTGTCGAAAAAGAGGAAATGCTCAAAAAGATGGGCGTTGACAGGCTTTCCGGCCCGCTTTACGGAACTTATGTAAAAGAAAGAGAGCTTAAATAACTGTTTCGTAAAAATTCTTGTTGATTGAAAGGAGATGATGAAGTGACCGAACAGGAGAAATTGCTCGAAAAGCAGGAACAGACTCTGAAAAGAATGCAAAAGTTCAGCGTCCGTACCACAGCTAAGAAAGTAAGAACTACCAACACGGTGCTTCGTTTGCTGATAATTATTCTTGTTCTGCTCATCTTGCTGATGTCTATCAGCTGGGCGTGCGCAAGGTTTGTCAATTCCACGGGCTTTACCGTTATGCTTGACCGGGATACAAAAGGACTTTCGCTTTTTGATAACGGCGACGGAGATAATCCGACGACGCGTCTGACCGCTGAGCCGGTTGAAGACTTCTGGAACATAAGCGTGAAGGATATTCCTGACGACATAGGCAAAAATGTCTTCGGCTCTCAAAATGCTTACAATGAAAAAGGTCAGTCGATTTATCTTGCCTATACATTTGCTTTGGGAAACGATACTGATGAAGACATTTACTATAATTCGGTTTTAACTCTTGACGATCAGAGCAAGGATGCTGACAATGCAATTCGTGTACGAGTCGTCAAAAATGACGATCAAAAGAAAGATTACGCAAAAGCCGCCCTCAAAGGCGGAACCGAAAAAGTGGCAGCCGACGCCACATGGATCGATCCGGTAACGGTGATGAAAGAAGAGTCGGCGTTGATCAAGTCCGGTGAAAAGGTGAAATATACCGTTGTCATCTGGCTTGAAGGGGATGATCCCGAATGTGTTGATGATATTTTAGGAGGGGAGGTTAAGCTGTCTATGAACTTCAAGGTCATAGATGACGAAGCCGGAAATGGGGAGCTTGTTTAAAAGTAGTTATTTATTTAACATAGTTTAACAGCAAGTTCCTGATTTAAAAACCAAGACTCCTTTTTATCTATCAACACATAGGATATAAATTAAAATTTGAAGGCTATGCTTTCAAAAATAAATTATAATGGAGGTAAAACATTATGAAAAAACGCTCACTTTTTGCTGCAATAGCAATGCTCGTTGTTTCCGCAATTGTTCTTACATCTGCAACATTTGCATGGTTCTCAATGGGCGATTCAGTTTCTGTAACTCAGTTTACAGTAGGCGTTGCCGAAGCTGACGGTCTTATGATCTCTGCTGACAACTCCAGCTGGGGTACATCTGTAGCTCTCAGCACAATTTACACTGCAAACAACTACAAGAACATTGTTTACAATTCAGGCGACCTTATGTTCCCGGTTTCCGGTACAGGTGACCCGAATGGTACATGGTTCTCAGGCTATAGCGCAGCAGGCACTCCTGTTATCGAGCAGGTTAACAGAACAGGCGCAGATCCTGAAAAAGGTCTCTTCTTCTGCTTCCCCGTATGGATTCTTTACAAAGGCACAGGAACACAGGCTGTTGATCTCAGCGCTTCGACAATTGCAAACACATCTGGCGCAACTAAAGACGCTCTCAAGGCTGCCCGTCTTGCAATCGCTGTTGGCGATACCGGCACAGCAAGCAAGGTTTATGTTCCCGATAACACAAGTGATTCTGAATATCAGTATGTTTCAAGCGTAACAGGAACAGTTCCGACACCCACAACATTCACAAACGGTGTTATCACATCTGATCTCAGCGATCTTTCAGTCACATTGACTGCAGGAACAGCTGCAAAAGTTTGGGTAGTTCTCTGGCTTGAAGGAACAGATGCACAGTGTACTGATGAAGTAGCTGCCGGCGGTTCTCTTGATGTAGCTCTTACATTCACAAAGGCATA
>JAFSTS010000185.1 GCA_017445685.1 Clostridia bacterium
TTACCGGACTCGGCAACGGCTACGACTGCGAAAAGTCGGGAGACAGTCCGCTTCTGATAGGCGGAGGAGTAGGTATTCCGCCGCTTTATCTTCTTGCAAAAGAGCTTGTCGCCCGGGGGAAAAAGGTCAGCGTTATACTCGGCTTCAACACAGCTCGTGAAATTTTTTTGAAAGATGATTTTGAAAAACTCGGCTGCGCCGTGCAGGTGACGACCGTTGACGGAAGCGAGGGCATCAAAGGCTTTGTTACCGACGCGATAGAGGACGGATATACCCATTTTTACACCTGCGGCCCCGAGCCGATGCTCAAAGCCGTTTATTCAAAAACCGAAACCTCCGGGCAGTTCAGCTTTGAGGAGAGAATGGGCTGCGGCTTCGGAGCGTGCATGGGCTGCTCGTGTAAAACGGTTACGGGATACAAAAGGATCTGCAAAGAGGGTCCCGTGCTTTTCAAGGAGGAGATATTATGGGAAAAATGAGCGTGAAGCTGTGCGGCATCGAGCTTGACAATCCTGTAATAGCCGCTTCGGGAACTTTCGGCTTCGGATACGAATTTGCCGAAATATACGATATAAATATCCTTGGTACTTTTTCCTTCAAGGGGACGACGAAACAGGCGAGATTCGGAAACGATACGCCGAGGATAGCCGAATGTACGCAAGGTCTAATAAACGCTGTGGGACTTCAAAATCCCGGAGTGGAAAAGGTAATATCGGAAGAACTTCCGAAAATGAAACAATGTTTTCATAAACCTGTCATGGCAAATGTCAGCGGTTTTTCCGTTGAGGAATACGAATATGTATGTTCGAGGCTTGACTCTCAGGAGCAGGTCGGATGGATCGAGGTCAATGTAAGCTGTCCGAATGTCCACGGCGGAGGAATGAGCTTCGGCACTCAGCCGTCAGCCGTGTCCGAGGTTGTTACGGCGGTTCGAAAAGTTACGAAAAAACCGCTCGTTATCAAGCTGTCTCCGAATGTGACTGATATTGTTTCGATCGCGAAAGCCTGCGAGGAAAGCGGCGCCGACGCAGTGAGCCTTGTGAATACATTTTTAGGCATGAGGATAGACCCCAAAACCCGTAAGCCGATCATCGCAAACACAATGGGCGGCTTCTCAGGACCTGCGATTTTCCCGATCGCGCTCAGGATGGTCTATCAGGTCTCGAAAGCAGTAAATATACCTGTCGTCGGAATGGGCGGAGTGTCGAGCGCAGAAGATGTTATTGAAATGATGCTGGCAGGAGCGACGGCTGTTGAAGTCGGAACGGCAAATCTTGTTGATCCGTCGGCTTGCAAAAAAATTATCGAGGCTTTGCCCGAAAAGATGGCGGAGCTGAAAATAGACGATCTGGAAAATATAATCGGGGGTGCTGTCTGATGGGCAGAGATGTAATAATTGCCTGCGATTTCCCATCAAGAGAGGAAACGCTTGCATTTCTTGAAAAATTTAAAGAAGAAAAACCTTTCGTGAAAATCGGCATGGAGCTTTTTTATTCCGAAGGTCCGCAGATAGTCCGTGAGATCAAGTCGAGAGGACACAAAATTTTTCTTGATTTGAAGCTTCATGATATTCCCAATACAGTTAAAAAATCAATGGCGGTACTTTCAAGGCTTGATGTTGATATATGCAATCTTCACGCCGCCGGAACTAAAGAAATGATGAAAGCCGCGCTTGAAGGACTGACGAGAGATGACGGCACAAGACCCTTGCTCATAGCAGTGACTCAGCTTACTTCCACAAGTCAGCAGGCTATGCAGGAGGATCTGCTCATTGACGAGCCGATCGAAAAGGTGGTCATGCACTATGCAAAAAATGCAAAAGAATCGGGGCTTGACGGCGTTGTATGTTCTCCGCTGGAGGCGGCGTCAGTTCATGAAAAATTAGGAAAAGATTTCCTGACCGTAACTCCCGGAGTCCGTTTTGCCGATTCCGATGTCGGAGATCAGAAACGGGTCATGACTCCGGCGCAGGCAAAGATCGAAGGCTCTGACTATATCGTTGTAGGCAGACCCATAACTGCGGCGCAGGATCCCGTTGAAGCGTACAGAAGATGTGTGCGCGATTTTGCAGGATAAAAAATTACAAAAAATATAAGGAGAGAGCGACTATGGAAAAAATTATTGCAAAGGATCTGCTTTCAATCAAGGCTGTGTTTTTCAGACCTGAAGAGCCTTTTATATGGGCGAGCGGTATCAAAAGCCCGATCTACTGCGACAACAGGCTGACTCTGACGGATGTTAAGGTAAGAGATGATGTTGAAAACGGTCTTGCAAAGCTTGTGACTGAAAACTATCCCGACGCTCAGGTTTTGATGGACACTTCAACCGCAGGCATAGCTCATGCGGCTATAGTCGGTCATCTTTTGAAAATGCCGATGGGATATGTCCGTTCCTCAGGCAAGGATCACGGCAGACAGAACAGGATCGAAGGAAAACTTGAAAAAGGTCAGAAAGTCGTTGTTGTTGAAGACCTGATTTCAACCGGCGGCAGTGTAATAGATGTAGTAGAGGCTCTCAGAGAATACGGCGCTCAAGTCCTCGGCGTCGTAAGCATTTTCACTTACGGCATGAAAAAAGGACTTGAAAGGTTGAAAGAAGCCGATGTAAAAAATGTTTCCCTTACAAACTTTGACGCTGTTGCCGAAGTTGCGGCTCAGGAGGGATACATAAGAAAAGAGGATATCGAAAGGCTCATGGCTTTCAGAAACGACCCTTCCGATGAAAGCTGGATAGGCGGTGGAAAATGATGAAAGGCTTGATCGACATCCTTGATTTTTCGACCGAAGAGCTTGACGAGCTGATAAAAACTGCCTGTGATATAATCGAAAATCCGCAGGCTTACTGTGAAAAATGCAAGGGCAAAAAGCTTGCGACCCTTTTTTACGAGCCGTCCACAAGAACAAGGCTCAGCTTTGAAGCGGCAATGTACGAGCTTGGAGGAAATGTGATCGGCTTTTCGGAAGCGAACAGTTCCTCAAGCGCTAAGGGCGAAAGCGTTGCAGATACGGCAAAGACCATAAGCTGTTACGCGGATATCATAGCCATGCGTCACCCCAAGGAGGGCGCGGCGCTTGTTGCAAAAAACAATGCGTCCGTTCCTGTCATCAATGCAGGCGACGGAGGTCACTGCCATCCGACGCAGACGCTTGCCGATCTGCTGACGATATACCGTGAGAAAGGCTCTTTCAGCGGTTTGAAGATCGGCTTTTGCGGCGACCTGAAATTCGGCAGAACAGTACATTCGCTTATAAATGCGCTTTCAAGATATGACAATAACGAGGTTTATCTGATATCCCCCGAGGAGCTGAAGCTTCCCAGCTATGTCAAAAA
>JAFSTS010000186.1 GCA_017445685.1 Clostridia bacterium
CTCCAGCGTCTGTTCAGGAATTATGACGCGTGCAGAATGATAAAAAAATGCAACGACTTCGGCGCAGGCGGCGTCAGTGTTGCAATAGGCGAGCTTGCCGACGGTCTTGAAATCGACCTTGACAAAGTTCCCAAGAAGTACGAAGGACTCGACGGCACGGAGCTTGCCATCAGCGAATCTCAGGAGCGTATGGCCGTAGTTGTCGGCAAGGATGATGCTGAAAAATTTATTTCCCTTGCTTCAAAAGAGAATCTTCAGGCTGTTGCGGTTGCTGTCGTAAAAGACGAGCCGAGGCTTAAAATGACATGGAGAGGCAAGACAATAGTCGATGTCAGCCGTGAGTTTTTAAACTCCAACGGCGCAAAAAAGCATACGGCTGTCGTTTGCAAAAAAGCCGAAAAATACGAAAAACAAATCAGCGGCTCTTTTGTTGAAAACTATCGTTCACTTGCAGGAGACCTGAATATCTGCTCAAAGAGGGGACTCAGCGAAAGGTTTGACTCCACTATCGGCGCAGGAACGGTGCTTATGCCTTTCGGCGGCAAATATCAGCTCACACCCATTCAGGCTATGGCTCACAAGATCTCTGTTGAAAAGGCACACACAGACACCTGTTCCGTCATGGCATGGGGATATAACCCGTTTATCACTGAAAAAAGCCAGTACCACGGGGCATACCTTGCCGTTATAGAATCTGTCAGCAAGCTCATTGCCTCCGGCGCAGATTTTAATGATGTTTACCTGACATTCCAGGAATATTTCGAAAAACCCGGCGCAGAGCCTGCAAGATGGGGAAAACCTGCCGCCGCGCTTCTCGGCGCGTTCAAGGCTCAGACTGAGCTTCAGATCGCTTCGATCGGCGGAAAGGATTCCATGAGCGGCTCGTTTGAGGATCTCGATGTTCCTCCGACACTTGTCTCGTTTGCCGTGACGACGGAAAAATGTGAAAACATCATTTCCCCTGAGTTTAAAAAATCCTCAAGCAGGGTTTATCTTCTTAAAACAGAATACGATGAAAACGATCTTCCCAAGACCGATAGTCTTCTTAAAAACTTTGATATGGTCAGCCGTCTTGTCAGGGATAAAAAAGCGCTTTCTGTTTACACGCTGACTTACGGCGGAATTGCCGAGGCTGTGATGAAAATGTGCTTCGGCAACATGATCGGCTTCAGATTTGAAGACGGTATTTCGCTTGATACGATTTTTGGTTATAACTACGGCTCTTTTGTCATCGAAGCGGACGAAGAAATTGAAAATTCCGTTCTTTTAGGCAAGACAACTGATTATAAAACTATTGTTTATCAGGACGAAACAGCAGCTCTTGATAATCTGCTTTCCATTTACGAAAACAAGCTTGAAAGCGTATACCACTGTAATATTGATCAGGGAAAGAAAAAGCTTGAGACATTCTCTTTTGCCGATAGCTGTAAAAAATCTTCCTCGATAAAATCGGCAAAGCCGAAAGTGTTTATACCTGCTTTCCCCGGAACGAACTGCGAATACGACAGCGCGAAAGCTTTTGAGGACGCAGGCGCAAAGGCGGAGATCGTCGTCATAAACAATCTCACTCCCGAAGGCATTAAAAGAAGCATAGAAAAATGCGTCGAAGTAATTTCTTCTTCACAGATCATTTTCATTCCCGGCGGATTCTCAGGCGGAGACGAGCCTGACGGAAGCGGAAAATTTATTACTGCTTTTTTCAGAAACACTCAGATAAAAGACGCTGTCAGCGATTTGCTTGACAACCGCGACGGACTTATGGCTGGTATATGCAACGGCTTCCAGGCTTTGATCAAGCTCGGACTTGTGCCGTACGGAAAAATCACCGACCTTGACGAAAACAGTCCGACTCTGACCTTCAACACCATAGCCCGTCACCAGTCCAAGATAGTCAGAACGAGAATAGCCTCCAACAAATCTCCGTGGCTGTCGCAGATGAGCGTAGGAGATGTTGTATGTGTTCCCATATCTCATGGCGAAGGAAGATTCTTGGCTGACGAAAAGCTTGTCAGAGAGCTTGCGTCTAACGGTCAGATCGCAACTCAGTATGTCGATTTTGACAATGAGGCAACCACTGATATTCAGTTTAATCCCAACAATTCTGTTTTAGCTGTTGAGGGTATCACTTCGCCCGACGGCAGAGTATTCGGCAAAATGGGACACAGTGAGAGAATCGGAAACGGTCTTTACAAAAATGTTCCGGGAGAGTATAATATAAAGATGTTTGACAGCGCAGTCAAATACTTTAAGTAAGGGAGAAAACCAATGAGTTACCTTTCGGATATTGAAATAGCGTCTTCATGCGAGATGAAACCGATCAGTGAGATCGCAAAAGATGCCGGCGTAGATGAAAAGTATATCGAAAATTATGGAAAATACAAGGCAAAGATCGACCTGTCGCTTTTGAAGGAAACTGATAAAGAGGACGGAAAGCTCGTCCTTGTTACAGCAATTACCCCGACTCCTGCAGGTGAGGGCAAGACGACTACAACAATAGGACTTGCCGACGGACTTAAAAGGATCGGAAAAAATGTTACCGTAGCTCTGCGTGAGCCGTCTCTCGGACCTGTTTTCGGAGTAAAAGGCGGAGCAGCAGGCGGCGGATATGCTCAGGTCGTTCCGATGGAGGACATCAACCTTCATTTTACCGGAGACTTCCACGCGATCGGCGCAGCCAACAACCTTCTTGCAGCAATGCTTGACAACCATATTCAGCAGGGAAACGCGCTGAACATAGATGTTCGAAAGATCACCTGGAAAAGATGTGTCGATATGAATGACCGCCAGCTTCGTTTCATCGTGGACGGAATGGGCGGCAAGGCTAACGGTATGCCGAGAGAGGACGGCTTTGATATAACAGTTGCCTCCGAGATAATGGCTGTTTTCTGCCTTGCAACTTCGATTGACGATCTGAAAGAGAGACTTTCTAAAATCATCGTTGCATACACTTATGACGACAAGCCGGTTACGGCAGGCGACCTCAAAGCTGTCGGCGCTATGGCGGCTCTTTTGAAAGACGCGATCAAGCCGAATCTTGTTCAGACTCTTGAGGGAACTCCGGCGTTTGTTCATGGCGGACCCTTTGCAAATATTGCGCATGGCTGCAACAGCGTAATGGCAACAAAGCTCGCGATGAAAATGGGCGACTATACCGTTACGGAAGCGGGCTTCGGCGCAGATTTGGGAGCTGAAAAATTTCTTGACATCAAGTGCAGAATGGCAGGTCTTAAACCTGACGCTGTTGTTATCGTTGCAACTGTCAGAGCGCTGAAAATGCACGGCGGACTTGAAAAGACAGAGCTTTCAAACGAGGATATTGATGCTCTTGAAAAGGGCATACCGAATCTTCTTGCCCATGTTTCGAACATCAAAAATGTTTTCGGGCTTCCTTGCGTAGTTGCAGTCAACCGATTCCCGACCGATACAGACAGGGAAATTGAATTTATCATCGAAAAATGCAGACCGCTTGGAGTAAATACAGTTCTTTCGACTGTATGGGCTGACGGC
>JAFSTS010000187.1 GCA_017445685.1 Clostridia bacterium
CTGAAGTCTGACTGTCACGCCAAACTGTCTGAGAAGAGATTTGATATCGTTTGTCATTTTACCTCCGTTTAGGAAAGAGTTATGAAGAAATCATTGTCTGAGCAAAGCGGAGCTAAAGCGTTGAGCGCGTCCCGTTTGATGTCCGAAGCGATCTCAATGAGCGACTGCCTGCTTTTGCTTACGCTGACATCTCCCGCCTTGAAGGATGTGACAAATTCCTTTTCGTCGCCGGCGGCTCTGACGACGAGATCGTAGTAGCTCAGAGCCGCGGCTGCTTCTGTTATGCGGCAGTCGTTTCTGTCGCTGCTTTCAGCGAGGAAAGATAAGACTTTATCAAGGTTTGCGACGCAAACGGACAAGGCTCTGTCCTTTTCGCCGCTTTCTACATCCATAAAATGTTCAAGCCTTTTAAGGACATTCCATGCTGTGATCATCTTAAAAACTCCTTACACGGAAAGAATTTTGGAAGCGTCGGTGAAAATCTTGGAGAAGCCTGCGATCGAAGTGATGGTAGTTCTCTCAAGCTGTCTGTCGATGAGCTTGTCGTATTCAGTGAATACATCACCGGCAGTGACCATTTCGAGAGCGCAGTTTTTGTCAAGACCGATCATTTTGCCCGAAGGCACGCTCGAGGATTTCATGAGATCTGCTCCGACAGGAGTGATCATCTTTCCGCTTGCGTGGAAGTCGAGGCTTGCACAGGCGTCTCTGAATTCGGAAAGCGAGAGGATCTTCGCACATACATCCGGGCTTGCAATAATTGCATTGAGCTCGTACGGATCGAAGCTGTTCCAGAAGGAGATGATGTCGCTGTATGTAAGAGTGCCTGCTGCTGCGGCATTCTGAGAGGAAGCAGCGTTGTTGTTGCCGTCGCCGTTTATGAGAACGGAGATAGCGTCCTTGAGCTGAGAGGACTGGATATATGCGCCGATCTGTCTGAGGGTGACTGTGAAAACATCGAGATGCTGGAAGCGGATAGCCTCGTAAGACGCTGCGAGCATTCTTCCACGCTTGTGGAGCTTAATGAGGTTTTCCTGCGTCTTAATAGTTGTTTTGGGAATAAACGCGCCTTCCGCAACATCTTTAAGCTCTTTGTCGTCGTCGCTCATTGCTGTTGAAATGCTTCTGTAGTCCATGCCGTCGATTTTTGTCGTGGCTGCGACGATCCTCGGAAGGAGGTCGTTTTCCTGCATACCCTGACGGACTGCTCGCGAAACATATTCGGGGAAAAGCGCAGCGCTGTCAGTCGTGCGGAAAAACTTTTCTATCGTGTCGCTGTTCGGGCCGCTGACTTTTATGTCAAATCTTTTGAGCTGCCTTTGAAAAGCGTCAAGTTTTTCGTACCGGGTACCTGCATACTGCTCGGACGGATCGAGCCTTTCAAGCTCTTTTGTAAAAGACGAGGTCGTCTGGTACATTCCTTTTTCAAGTTTAATGTTGTCAAAATTTGCCATATTTCAATTCCTTTCTCAGATTAGATATTCTACAGTTGAATTTGCCGTGTCCACACTAAGCACAATGCAGTCTGTGCCGCCGGACGATACTGTTTTTACTCCGCCCGTACCGTTTGCGCCGAGAGCTGCTCTGCCGACAGAGGGAGCTGTGGAAGTGTATTCGCTTTTAACATAACCGTAGAGCTGTACTTCAACAAGCTCGCCCCTCTGAGACTGAGCTATGCCGATGAAAGCGCTGCCGGCTGATGCTTTTTCAACAGTGCCGTTTGCAGACATCGTAACTGGAGTGCCTTTTTCAATCGTCTGTGAAGTTTTGAGGGTGAGAGTCTTTTCGTTAAAACCCATAAAAGCTACATTCATTTAAATTTCCTTCTTTCTTTAAATTATAAAATCGTTGTTTTCTTCCGACTTTTCTGTGTCTGATGCGGCAAGCTGCGGCTTGCCTTCGCTTTTTTCAGCCGATTTTTCGAGATCGGATTTCAGCCTTTTGAGATCTTCGATTGAAAGCAAATTACAGATATTTCCCATGCTTTTCGAGCTGACAGAGGGCATTGCGCGCACGCCAAGGCGCATTATTTCGCCTTTGAGGAAATTTCTGTATTCCTCGCCGTCATGAGCTTTTCTTTCAAGTTTTTCGATCTCACAAAGGAGATTTTTACTTTGCTCTCTGCTGAGAGTCAGAGTGTCATCGACTGATTTTAAAACGGAAAAAATGCTTTCATTTTCCAAGAAATCAACCGTCCTTTCTTTGAAATGTTTTGTGACGCCTGCGTTTCTCTGGGCAGGTACTGCAACAAAGGACCATTCGTAAGCGTCTGTAGGTTCACAAAGAATATGGTGACAGACCTTTTTATTGTAATCTTTTCCTTTTTCGTGCCTGCACGATGAAGAACGCGCGTCTTTATTGCAGATACTGCATATTTTTTTGCTGACGCTGCAATTTATGCTGACTTCTTTTTTGATACCTGCGTTGATCTCTTTAATGAGATCTTCGTTCTTTTTTGTCAGCGGCATATAAGCTTTTGCCTTGAGATATGTGTATTTTTCGCCGTAAGTCGTGCGTTTAAATTCGTCTTCAACAAGCGATATTTCAAATATCCTCGCCGTCTGATCTGAGCTTTTCATGCTGTGATCGAAGATGCCGGGCTTTCCGACAAAGAGCTGTGAAAGCTTTTCAAGAGCTTCGGTGTCGAATCGTTCAATGTCTCTGTCGATCTCGTTGTCGCACAGCACGACGCTGAAAGTGAAAATATCGTCTCTTGTCAGCGGCTTGACGGCAAAAGTATTTATTTTCTCAAGCTCTTCGTCCGTAATTTCGCACGCGTCAATGTTACGGCTGAAGTTCTTCTTCATAATTTTCCTCCTTGCTGATTGATGATTCGATTTGGAGAGCCTGCGCATTGTTGAGCCTTGCGCTGCTGATTTCGGCAATATCCTGAAGCATGATGTCGTCCCATA
>JAFSTS010000188.1 GCA_017445685.1 Clostridia bacterium
AAAGGCGACAACCTGCCCGTACTGTTTTGTTATCTTGAAAACGGAGAAAAAATCCTCGTTGAAGGCGGCGGAATGTCGTGGATGACTCCGAATCTCAAAATGGAAACGACTTCCGACGGCGGCTTCGGCAAAATGATGGGCAGAATGTTTACGGGAGAAAAGATGTTCAGGAACGTCTACACTGCAGACGGCGACGGAATGATAGCAATTGCATCAAGCTTTCCCGGCTCGATAATGGCGGTTGATGTCTCCGGCGGAAACGATATAGTTTTCCAGAAGCACGCATATCTTGCAAGCGATGTTTCGGTCGAAACATCTGTCTCTTTTTCAAAAAAAGTCGGCGCAGGCTTTTTCGGCGGTGAAGGCTTTGTTCTTCAGAAAGCAAGCGGAAACGGAATGGTTTTCCTTGAAATCGACGGCAGCGCAAAAGAATATGATCTCCAGCCGGGTCAGCAGATAGTTGTCAGCACAGGCAACCTTGCAGCCATGTCCGCGACCTGTAAGTACGATATCCAGTCTGTTAAAGGTGTAAAAAATAAACTTTTAGGCGGCGAAGGCTTTTTCAATACCGTCATCACGGGACCCGGAAAAGTCATTCTCCAGTCCATGCCGATCTCCTCTGTCGCAGGCGCAATTTCTCCATACATCGCAACAGGCGGAAGCAACTGACAGAAAAACCTTTTTCCCCGGCTCAATGCAGTCGGGGGAGTTTTTTCTAAAATATTTCAGAAAAACTGTTGACAAATTCAGATAATTGTGTTATCATTCACTGTACAAAGAAGCAGAAGCGGAAGGCTCTCGCCTGCGGGGTATAACCTGCGTAGGTCAATATGGACGGTACTTAGACGGTATCGGTATGTATTGACGCAGGCTTTTGCTTGCGTTTTTGTTTTGTAATTTTTTTTTGGAGGTGTTCGTAATTAGTAACAACGAACTGCAAATCAATGAGGAAATCCGAGACAAAGAAGTGCGGGTTGTCACCGATAACGGCGAACAGCTTGGAATCATGTCGGCTTCGCAGGCATTGAGCGCTGCCGCCGAAAGAGAGCTCGATCTGGTCAAAATTGCTCCGACTGCAAAACCGCCGGTCTGCAAGATCATGGATTATGACAAATACCGTTTTGAACAGTCGAAAAAGAAAAAGGAAGCAAAGAAAAACCAGCGTATTATCGAGACAAAAGAGATTCAGCTTTCTCTAAACATTGATACGCATGACTTTAATACTAAAGCGAACCATGCAAAAAAATTCCTGGAGTCCGGCAAAAAGGTCAAGGTCGTTATCAGGTTCAAGGGCCGTGAAATGGCTCATACCGAATATGGTTTAGACCCGATGCAGAGATTTGCCGAAGCCTGCTCCGAAGTGGGAAACATCGAGAAGCCTGCAAAAGTTGAAGGCAGAAATATGATGATGTTTCTCGCGCCAAAAACCGGTAAGTAATATTAAGGAGGATATAAAAAATGCCTAAAATCAAAACCCACAGCGGTGCAAAGAAAAGATTCAAAATGTCAAAAAACGGCAAGCCGATCCGTGCTCATGCCTACAAGTCGCACATATTGAACAAAAAGTCCACAAAGCGTAAGAGGAATCTTCGCAAGACTGCTGTTGCCGACACGACAAACCAGAAGCAGATCAAAAGACTTATTCCTTACAAATAATAATGTAAGCCGTTCAAAAATATCATGGAGGTAATTATCAATGGCACGAATTAAAGGCGCGACAATGACTCGCAAAAGAAGAAATAAAGTTCTCAAAGCAGCTAAAGGCTACTACGGC
>JAFSTS010000189.1 GCA_017445685.1 Clostridia bacterium
AAATACACATGGGTGGATTTCGGAGACAGCTACCTGCCCAGCGAGCTGAATGCCGCGTATTTGTGGGCTCAGCTTGAGCAGGCTGATATAATCAATAATGACAGACTCAGCAGTTGGAACAGATATTATGAAGCGTTGAAACCTCTGGCCGATGAAAAAGCGATTGAAATACCGGTCATCCCTGAAGGTTGCGAACACAATGCACACATGTTTTATATCAAATGCAGGGATTTGGAAGAGAGGACGGCGTTTATTTCCTATATGAAAGAACATGGAATAGGCTGTGTGTTCCATTATATACCGCTTCATTCCGCTCCTGCCGGACTCAAATATGGAAGATTCGACGGTGAGGATGTTTATACCACAGCCGAAAGTGAGAGGCTCGTCAGACTGCCGATGTATTACGGGATGAAAGAAGAAAGACAGTTAAAAGCGATTGAGGCAGCAAAAGTGTTTTTCGGTTAAGTGTGAATTATGGTTTGGGAGAGAAAAGATGCTGTATTCAATAGTAATACCTGTTTATAATTCAGAAAAAACGCTGGAGGAATTATACAACCGGCTAAGGGCTGAATTTGAGAATAACATACGTGAAGATTTTGAAATTATTTTTGTAAACGATGCTTCGATAGATAATTCTTTAGCCGTAATAAAAAAACTTTGTAAATCTGACGAGAGAGTTGGATATATTGATTTTGCAAAGAATCATGGGCAACAAAAAGCAGTGATTTGTGGGATTGATCATTCAAAAGGCGATTTTATTATCACAATGGACGATGATTTGCAGCATCCTCCAGAAGAGATTCCAAAACTCATAGCCAAAATGGAGTCTGATGATAATATTGACGTCGTAATAGGAATGTATGATTCAAAAAAGCATAACGGTTTTCGCAGGTTGGGTACCAGATTGCTGGACGCCCTCTCAAACATGGTGTTCAAAAAAAACAAGGATCTGAAACTGACAAGTTTTCGCTTGATGAGGTCTTTTGTCGCGGACAATCTGGCGTTGGTTGACCTGAAAAGGCCTACTGTTGGTCATTGTCTCCTTTTGGTGGACGGAAATATTGTAAACGCACCTGTAAGGCATGACGCAAGAAAGATCGGGAAGAGCGGTTACGGTACGATAAAACTGATAAGACAATTTATGGAAAACGTATATATTAATACCGATTTTCCGCTTAGAGTGGTGGGTCGTATCGGAACGATAAGTCTTGTTTCAGGGTTATTGTTGTCGGTTTTCTATTTTATCCGCTATATTACTGGAAATATTCATGTTTCCGGGTGGACGACGCTTGTTATTATAGTGCTGGTAATGAACGGTCTTTCGCTTTTCTCTATCGGAGTAATCGGCAGATATCTCATGACAAATATCAATGAGACAAAAAGGCTGCCTAAATATTCGATAAGGGATAAAAATGTAGAGAAAAAGAGAGGTGTCAATTGAAAAAATACTGATTCTCGGAACAGGAAATGCGCAAAAGGATATTATTGAGTATTGTAAAAAAAACGGGTTCTTTGTAGTTGCGGAAAGCTATTCGGCGGGCGATTCCGCACAGGATATTGCTGACAGTTTTTTTCAAACTAATATTACTGATATTGAGCGGACAAAGTGTTGAGGTACAATAGATGAGTTATTGTCGATAAGGACAAAATTGTATGTATCCGGCAGGGGAAGGAATTCTCCTGCCGTTTTGCCTGTTGATCAGGCGGTTTGTTTACGCTCTTTACGCATAGCTTCTATTTCTTCCTCGGTGGGAACGTTGACGATGCCGACGTAGGAGTAGTAGATCTCGATCTCCTGCGTTTTCTTTCCGTCCGGTCCCTTGACGCGCTCGTGAACGGCGATCTTGTCGATGAATTTGTTGAGAACGTCCGCCGTCAGCTCGTCGATGCGCGTGTACCGCTTGGTCAGCGCGACCATCTTGGCGACGTTGTCCACCTTGATCTGGGCGCTCTC
>JAFSTS010000190.1 GCA_017445685.1 Clostridia bacterium
CATGAAATCTGTCCTTTTTGTAAATTGTATGACTTCTTGTCCTGAAATAGAACGGTAAATTTTTTTTGTAAATTTTTTCTTTGATAATTGATAATGATTTGAAATTATGTTAATATAACAATGTAATGTCCAGGAAAGGAATTTGCCTATTGGCAGTAAAGAAATATGAAAGAAAAATTTGAGAAGTTTAAGAAAAATCGTTTTGGAAAAATAATCGTTGAAAACCAGTTTGTACTTTTGTCTCTTTTTTGCTCGGCGCTGCTGTCTGTTTTAATTGCATTTTGTTTTGAACTGCATCCCTTTGGCGACAGGGTCATTCTAAGAATGGATCTGTATCACCAGTACGGCCCTCTATTTGCCGAGCTTTACGAAAGAATAAAAGGGTCAGGCGGATTTTTGTATTCATGGTGTTCGGGCGGCGGATCAAGCTTTCTTGGCAATTTTTACAATTATCTCTCAAGTCCGCTTTCGATCTGTGTAATTGCTTTCGGACATAAAAATATAACCGAAGCGATATCTTTCATGATTTTCACAAAAGCGTGTCTGTCTTCGGCAACATTCTCATATTATCTTAAAAAATCTATTGGCAAATCTAATTATCTGACCGCTGCTTTCGGTGTGCTTTATGCCTTTTCGGGTTATTTTATTGCGTACTACTGGAATTTGATGTGGCTTGACGCAATGGTTCTTTTGCCGCTTGTCATTCTCGGTATAGAGAAAATCATTAAAAAAGGCAAGCCCTCACTTTATATTGTCACACTTGCGCTGACAATGTTTTCAAACTATTATATGTCTTACATGGTTTGTATTTTCAGCGTAATTTATTTCATCTTCTATTACTTTTGCAATTTCAAGGTTACCGATAAGCTTAATGATTATCGAAAACCGCTTGAAATGGACAAATCCTTTAATAAAGGTTTAATTTATAAAGTCAGGTCAAACAGATTTTTAAACTCTGCGCTGATTTTTGGACTGGCTTCTATCGCTGCAGCCGCTTTGACGGCTTTTGCTCTTATTCCGACAAGATATATTCTCTCCTCCTGTTCGGCAACCTCCGGCACTTTTCCCGAAAAGCTTGATGTTTACAACAATCTTTTTGATTTTATCATCAATCATTTTGCCGATCTATCACCGACAATTCGAAGCAGCGGCGACAGCGTACTGCCGAATGTTTACAGCGGTGTTTTAACAGTTCTGCTGATACCGATATTCTATTTTACAAAATCAATATCGCTTCGAGAAAAAATCAGCTACACCTGCATTGTTGCAGTGATGTTTTTAAGCTTCAATCTCAATTATCTTAATTATATATGGCACGGTCTTCATTTTCCAAACGATCTTCCATACAGGTTTTCGTTCATGTATTCGTTCCTGATACTCACAATGGGATTCAAGGCGATAATAAGAATAAAAGAAATCAGTCCGAAAATCTTACTTTTGTGCGGTATGGGCGTGGCAAGTTTCGTAATAATCGCTGAAAAAGTCGGTCAGAAAAATCTTGATGTCAACACTGTATTCATAAGTCTTGCGTTCGCAGTGATATACACCGTTCTTCTATATGTGATGACAAACAAAAAAGCGCAGGTAAAGTCAATTTCTCTGTTCCTATTATGTATGGTAGTATGTGAATACGCTATAGCCAGCACCGATAACTACGAAATGAATCAGGATAAGACAAATTATGTTTCCGATCTCGGCGACTTTAATGAGCTTAAAGATAAAGTCGATGCAATTGAGCAATCATCTTATTACCGAATGGAGCTGACCGATCTTAGAACAAGAATGGATCCAAGCTGGTACTACTATAACGGCGTTTCGGTTTTTTCTTCCATGGCTTATGAAAAACTTTCTAATCTACAACAGGATCTTGGACTTGCAGGAAACTTTATCAATTCCTACACCTACAATCTTCAAACTCCTGTTTACAATTCAATGTTCAGTTTGAAATATGTTTTCAACAATATGGACGATATTATTATGAACGACGACTTATTCACGAAAATTGATTCAAACGACACCTTTGAAGCTTACTCTAACAATTACTGGCTTCCGATAGCATTTGCCTGCAAAAACAAGCTTTCCAACTGGGATATAAACTCAGGAAATCCGTTTGATGTTCAAAATCAATTCTTCGCACTTGCAACGGGAATTGAAGATGTATTCAAACGAGTGCCGATAAATGATTTATATTCTACAAACATCGACCCCATTGCCTATGACGAATATTCTGATTATCTTTATTTCCAGAAAACAGATATTGATCTTTCGTCAGATATTACAACATTTTTTAAGGCAGAGGAAACGGCAAACTATTATCTTTATGTTGAAAGCGGCGCTGTTGACACACTGACAATAGGAAATGCCATGAACACAATGGTCAGGAATATCGGCGACGAAGAATTTATCATTGACATCGGCAAAATGGAAAAGGATGATATGTTTAATATTTCTATACCGATAAATGACGATTCAACCGCAGACGGAATCAGCATATATGTGTATTATCTTGACAAAGCTGAATTTGAAAAAGGATACGAATATCTGAAGGACGGATCTCTTGAAACAGAAAAATTTGAAGATACTGTTATCGAAGGAAAGATAAATGTAAACGATGGATTTATTTACACTTCTATTCCTTACGACAAAGGATGGAAAGTTGAGATAGACGGAAAAGAGGTTGATAAAGAAGATATCATGATCGTCGGCGGAGCTTTGCTTGGAGTAAAATGTGATAATGGAACGCATAGTATTACCTTTAAATATACACCAAGAGGGTTAAAGACAGGCATTCTGATTTCTGTTTGTACGCTGATAATTCTTCTGGTAATCGCCTTCATTTCGAAGAAATTTGAATTATTTGACACATATCTAATTATGTTCGATAAAACAAATAACCCTGTTCTGAGCTCAAAGAAACTTGAACTGATAGAGTATCAAAACAGCTTTGCACTTCAGCAGCAAAACAATGCTTCGTTTATAAAAACAGTTGAAGAAAAAACAGATTCCGAGCTTGACGAAGCTGACGATATTCTTTAGTAAAATGAAGCATAAAATCCGCCGACACCATCAAAAGTGCCGGCGGATAATTCTTTTTCAGGAAACCGTTTGTTTAATTTTATGATGCAGTGTCAGCTGCGCTGTTTCTTGAAACATTGTAGATGTAGCGTTTGATAGATTTATTTACTTTCTTGCTGACCATCTTCAATGCCAAATCGTTTTCTTCTATTTCATACTCAGCAGATTCTGACATTTCATTAAGGTATTCGGTGTAGTCGTCCTGAGCAAGAGCGTCTCTTATAGTCTGTTCCCAAACAGGAGTATCACTCTTGGAAACGAAATAAATTACATGATAGCCGTATTCTGTCTCAACGATATCAGTGTCTCCTGTCTTTCTGGCGGAATCAAAGATCCAATCGTTAAAGGCAGTAACCATCTGACCTTCCGTTACATCTTCGTAAAGTCCGCCGTTTGCTGCAGAACCTGTATCTTCACTTTTTTCTGTGGCAATTGCAGCGAAGCTGTCCTCAGTCATATCGCCGTTTTTCCATTCATTATAAGCTTCTTCGGCTTTCTGCTTGGCTACAGCTTTCTGTTCATCTGTAGGATCAGTGTTATCTTCGTTGAATTTGAAAAGAATATGTCTGACATTTACCGTACTGGACTCATCTTTGTATGCAGCCTTTACGCAGAAAACAACATTATAGGAAGTAATAGAGTCATCTGTTTTAAGTTCAAACAGTTTAACATCACCGGTCTTGGCTGTATTAAAGAGCCAATCTGCTATTTCCTGATTTGAATAAAAATCAGAATATTTTGTTTTTTCTTTAAGTGTGTTGTCAGCGTCTGTATATTCACTTGCTACAACTTCTTCATCAACTTCTTCGCCGCTTTCGGAGGCAGATTCTTTAGCGGTCTTGACAGCGTCGGCAATTGCTATTTCATCAGCAGCAGCCTCGAATGCGTCGGAAGATGTAGCTTTTGCAAGGAAATCTTCGGCAAGAGCTTTCGTCGCGGCGGCATCTTGATCGTCACTGACATTAAATACCTGCGCTCTGTAATCTACATAATCATAATCAGTTTTATTGTTGTTATACTCTTCAAGGACTTTATCGTTGCTGTAGGAAGCAGCATATTCGTCCTGTTTATATTCCGTATATTTCTGAGAGAGCGCGTCTTTGAGCAAAAATTCTCTGAGAAGAGTTGAGTTCAAGTTAGAGCCATAGGTGGCCTTGATATAAGCATTAAGAGTATAGCCGTTTTCTTTAGCAGTTGTTTCCATTGTTTCGATTTGATCGTCAACTGCTTTGATATCGGATTCTTCAAGTTTTACGCCTTCTTTAGCAGCAGCGGCATTAAGCATATAGTTATTTTTGATCTGATTGAGAGCCGTGTCGATGAAGAAGTCGTTCCAAGTGTCATAATTTGTAGTTGTGGTTTCAGAGGTCGTTTCGCCTTCTTCTGTTTCAGATTCTTCGCTTTCGGCTGCAGTTGTAGTTTCATCGTCAGCAGTATATTTCTGTTCGTCAGGAGAAATCGTGGCGTCAAATCCGAGGTCATAGCCCTGAGAAGCATACTGATAATAGAAATTATAAATAGTTCTATAGTAATAAGAAAATTCGACAGATGAAATTTTGTTATCGCCTACGGTTGCTACTTTTGATCTGAAAATAGTAGAGCCTGCCGCGTTAAAGGCTGCAACGCAGATCCCAAAAACGATTGCTGCTGCAACAACAATTGCGCAGATTTTAAGAACTGTTGATTTTGCTTTCGCAACAGCCGCATTACGCTTTGAATTTTTCTTAGCCTCTTTTGCAAGACGCTCTTTTCTTTCTTTGCGGTATTGTTCAGCTCTGCTTAATTCTTCTTTACCCATTTTGAATCAATCCTTTACATTTATTTTTCGGCTTGACCGAATATGTACCTGTTTATTGTATAACATTTTGAAAAAATTTACAATAGATAAAATAAATTATTTATTTTTTTTTCATATTTTTTTGAAAAAAACGGGGGCAAAAGCCCCCGCAAATATAATTCTTTAAAGATTATTCTGCTGTATCTTCAGAATTAACGGAATCGTCCTCTTCCATAAGCTTCTTAAATTCTGCGCCGTCAATTTTTTCTTTATCCATAAGAACAGCGGCAACCTTATGAAGCTTGTCGATGTGAGTTGACAATATGTCTTCCGTTCTTTTATATGCTCCCTTGATTATCTGATCCATTTCATTATCGATCTGAGCAGCAATATTTTCGGAATAATTTCTTGTCTGTCCGTAATCTCTGCCAAGGAAAACTTCTTCATTTCCTGAGCCGAAAGAAATCGGTCCAAGTGTGTCACTCATGCCATATTTTGTAACCATATTTCGTGCAATTGCCGTTGCTCTTTCGATATCATTTGAAGCACCGCTGGAAATATCGTGAAGAACAAGCTTTTCTGCAACGCGTCCGCCAAGCAGGACAACAATTTCATCAAGCATATCCTTTTTGGATATAAAATTCTTGTCTTCAGTAGGAATGTGCATCGTATAGCCGCCTGCCTGACCTCTCGGAATGATCGAAATCTGATGAACAGGATCCTGACCTTCAAGATAGAAGGTTGATACGGCATGACCTGCTTCATGATAGGAAACAAGGCGTTTTTCTTTATCGGTAATTTTATGAGATTTTTTCTCTGTGCCGACAACAACTTTGATAGTAGCTTCTTCGATCTCTGTTTGAGTAATGGCTTTTTTGTCGTGTCTTCCGGCAAGAAGTGCAGCTTCATTCAAAAGATTTTCAAGATCAGCGCCTGTAAATCCGGCAGTTGATCTGGCTATCTTTTCAAGGTCAACATCGGGAGCTAAAGGTTTGTTTGCGGCATGAACTTCGAGAATCTCTTTTCTTCCCTTGACATCAGGTCTGCCGACAGTTATCTGTCTGTCAAATCTTCCGGGTCTTAAAAGCGCCGGTTCAAGAATGTCAGGTCTGTTCGTAGCGGCAATTATAATAACGCCCTCATTAACACCGAAACCGTCCATTTCGACAAGCATCTGGTTTAAGGTCTGTTCTCTTTCGTCGTGTCCGCCGCCCATTCCTGCGCCTCTGTGACGGCCTACAGCGTCGATCTCATCAATGAAAATGATTGACGGAGCATTCTTTTTAGCCTGAGAGAAAAGATCTCTGACTCTTGCAGCGCCGACGCCGACATACATTTCGACAAAATCAGAGCCGGAAATCGAGAAGAAAGGAACATCCGCTTCGCCGGCAACAGCTCTTGCAAGAAGAGTTTTACCTGTTCCGGGTGGTCCAACAAGCAAAATGCCTTTGGGGATCCTTGCGCCGAGATCATTGAATTTTTTCGGATTTTTCAAAAATTCGACTATTTCAACAAGTTCTTCTTTTTCTTCATCGGCTCCTGCAACATTTTTAAAGGTCGTTTTTTTACGGTCTTCATCCTTTGCAACATTCACCCTTGCTTTTCCAAAACCGAGCGTCCTGTTCATTTCGCCGTTTACAGACTGATTCATTCTTCTGATCATGAAGAACATCAGCGCCGCAAGAACAACGATCATCAGAATCGTCGGGAAAAGATTGAAAAACCATGAGTTAGACGAGCCGGCATCATAGTCCATTTTGACTGGCGCGTCTTTATGCTCTTTGTTGTATTCAAGAACATGGTCATGAATATCGTCAACAAAAATTGAAACATTCGGAACTGTATAAGAATAAACTTTTTCTTCTTCGTCTTCAAAAAGCTTATATTTAAGCGAGCCGCTGCTCAAGTTTAGGTCATATTCGGAAACTTTGTCTTCTTCAAACAGCTCGACTATTTTGTAGTATTCCGTCTTTTCCTGGTTGTTTGACGATGAATAGTAATAAATCCCAACTATAATGAGAATCGGTACAAGAAGATAAACCAGAAAAGTACCGATTCGTCTTTTGTTGTTATTGGAGTTTGGGGTATTCAAATTATTATCCAACTGATAAATCACTCCTTAGTATGTATTGTTCCTTGTTCAAGGTTTTTTATAAATCTCTTCTTTTAGTTCTCCGATAAACGGAAGATTCCTGTATTTTTCATCGTAATCAAGGCCGTAACCGACGACAAAAGCATTAGGAACAGTTGTGCCAAAATAATCAGCCTTAATTGTTTTGATTTCCCTCCTTGAAGGCTTATCAAGCAAGGTGCAGATTTTAACGCTTGCAGGATTTCTTGATTTAAAAAGGTTATTGATAACATAGTCAAGCGTTTTGCCGCTGTCGAGAATATCCTCAACTATCAGCACATCATATCCTTCAAGGTCGATTTCAAGATCCTTAACAACGCGTACTCTTGTTCCCTTTGTGTCAGAGCCGTAGCTTGAAAGGGCCATAAAATCAATTTTACAGTTTACGGTAATATTCTTCATCAAGTCGGACATGAACATTATCGATCCTTTGAGAATGCTGACGATTAGAAGATTTTTACCCTCGTAATCCTTACTGATCTGCTTACCGAGATCTTCGCAGATTTTTTGCAGTTCTTCCTTTGAAACGAGAACCTGTTTTATATCATTTAACATTTTCAATCCTCCGTTTGATATTTTATACTGATAATTCTTTTGCTGTTTTCATCGGCTTTGCATCTGTTGTCACAACCATACCCTGCGACCCACACAACTCCTATATCGTCTGTGATTATCGGAATCTTATCGCGTTGTTTTTCATCAATACCGTCTTCGCAAAAAAGCTTTTTTAGTGTTTTTGAAATATTTCTTTTTTGCAAATTGATTTTATCACCGGGTCTTCTGTTTCTCAATTTCAAATCACCAACGATTTTATCACAATCGGCAAAATCAAATAAAAACATATTGTAAACTTTTTGTGATAAATCTGATAAAACAACCTTTCCGCCGAAAAAATCATATTCACCATTGAAAGAAATTCTTGTCTCCACAGCTTCAACCGATTGTAAATCATTGTCAAAACACAAAATGTTATTTTTGACTATGGCAAAAATTCCGCCCGTTATCTGAACTTTTTTAGAGCGTGAACTTAGTGCCTGAAAAAGAATATCAATATGCTTCTTTTCGGGCTGAACACCGCAAAAATCATAAATCATTTTTGCCAGCGCTTTAGTACAAACGGCTTTATGACTGTTCAATAGCACATTTATATCATATTTGTTTTCAGCAATCTTACTGTCTTTAATCAGTCTGTCAGCGCAAAAATTGATAAAATCGTTGTTATCTTCCATAAGAGCAACAAAGCTTGAAAATGATTTATCAAAAGAAGGCTCAAGCTCTTTGAACTTTGGAAGAATATTATGCCTGATATAATTTCTTCTGTATTCGTCACTGTCGTTTGACGAATCATGAATAAAGGATATGTTTTTTTCTTTGCAATATTCTTCAATCTCTTTTCGTGAAAAATCAAGTAAAGGTCTGATAATGTTGCCGCGAACGCGGGAGATGCCTTTCAGCCCCGACAGACCTGTTCCTCTGATAAGATTGAGAATAACCGTTTCTTCATTGTCGCATAGATTGTGAGCCGTTGCGATTTTTCCGCCGCAGGAGATTTTTTCAAAAAAATCATATCTGATCCTTCTGCCGCATTCTTCAACACTTTCATGATTTATATGAGCTTCTTTTTTTACATCGACGACCAGCGTTTCAAGATTGATATCCATCTTCCTGCAAGCAGATTCTACAAAGCGCATATCTCTGTATGCTTCCTCTCCTCTGAGAAGATGATTGACATGGCACGCGACCAGATCAAGCGAATAATCATCTTTGATCTCATTCATCAAATGCAAAAGAGTCATTGAATCAGCGCCTCCCGACAAGCCGATAACAACTCTATCGCCAAAAGACAGCATATTATATTTTTTAATGATTTTTTTAAAATCACATATCATTTCTGAGTTTCTCCAGAGATGTAAACAATGTATAGTTCTTGTTGTAAACAAGCTTGATGTCCTCTGTAGGACCATGCCTGTTTTTTGCAACTATCAGATCAGTTTCACCCATCACCTTATCCTCGGCAATCTCCTGATCATCGTCCTCGTTGTCGTAATAACTCTGTCGATGGATCATCAGTACAATGTCTGCGTCCTGTTCGATCGAACCTGATTCACGCAAGTCCGAAAGCATAGGCCTGTGTGATTTTCCCCTGCCCTCAGTGCCACGATTCAACTGCGCGCACACGACAACGGGAATATTAAGATCCTTTGCCATAAGTTTAAGGTTTCTTGTGATTTGGGAAATTTCCTGAACTCTGTTTTCCGTTCTCTGAGAAGATGTGATAAGACCGAGATAGTCAATTATTACAACATCAACATTCTTTTCTTTTCGTACCTTTGCTTTTATTTCTTGAACGGTTATTCCTGAAGTATCGTCAAAATACAGCGGACAATCATTCAAAGCAGATGTTGCAGAGGCAATTCTGACCCATTCATCAGGGCTGAGCTGACCTGTTCTCATCTTGGTGCTTTCAACTCTTGCTTCGGTAGACAGTATTCTTTGAGCAAGCTGTTCTTTTGTCATTTCAAGCGAGAAAAAGAGAACTTTTCTTTTGCCTATAACAGCAATGTTACGAGCAAGATTAAGCGCAAGAGAAGTTTTACCCATCGCAGGACGGGCGCCGATGAGAACAAGGTCGGATTTATTAAGACCCGATATTACTCTGTCAAGCTCTGCAAAACCTGTTGGATAGCCCTTATACTCATCTGCATTGTCGGAAGACAGCTTTTGAAGCTTGTCATAAACCTGGTTTACAATAATATCGCTGAGTTTTGACGGACCGCCGACATTCTTACCCTGCCTGATATCATAAATTCGCTGCTCGGCACTGTCAAGAAGCATATCTGCGCTGTCTTCTTCATTGCCTGCCGAATCCATAATTTCTTTTGCGGCAGTAATGAGAGAACGAATATAGTATTTTTCTCTGACTATCTTGGCATAAGATTCAACATTTGTAGTCGACGGTACGCTCTGAGCAAGCTGGAAAAGATATTGTTTTCCGCCTGCTTCATCAAACGAGCCTTCATTTTTCAGCTTTTCAAGAACAACGATCGGGTCAATTATGTTGCCGACTGTGTCGATAGAAAGCATAACAGAAAATATCTCTTTATGCTGAGGGATAAAGAAATAATCCGCTTTAACATATTCAACAACACTCGTCATGCACGACGGATCAATCAATATAGAGCCAAGCACAGCCTGCTCGGCTTCCATACTGAAGGGCATATTCAAACCGTTTGAAAAATCAATGTTTCTTTCATCCATAGATCTTCACTGACCTTTTTTATTATTCGCCTACAAGCACATATACTTCAGCGCTTATACCGTGATTTAACTTAATAGAAGCTTTAAAAGTTCCGTATGTTTTGATATCGTCAACGGTAATTTTCTTTTTGTCGACATCTATGCCAAATTCTTTTTTGATTTTTTCGGCAATATCCTTTGTTGTTACAGAGCCGAAAAGCTTGCCGTTATTTCCCGGCTGGTTAAGAAACTTAACAGTCTTTCCGTCAATCAGGCTTTTGTCTGCTTCAGCCTTTTCCGTTTCAACTTTTAACTTATACTTTGCAGCGTCCTCTTTGTTTTTAAGCTCGTTCATTGCCTGAGCATTTGCTTCAACGGCAAGTCCTCTCGGAAAAAGGAAATTTCTTGCATAACCGTCAGACGCATTTACAAGCTCGCCTTTTTTACCAAGGTCTTTTA
>JAFSTS010000191.1 GCA_017445685.1 Clostridia bacterium
CGTGTACTGGAATCATGGGTACTTATATGGAATATATCCATCGATATTTATAAGATAAGGTTTGTCCTTGTCAAAATCTTTTGTGGCTGTTTTGATTAACATAAAGAAAGGATTGATATAATATGTCAAAAAAATTATCAGTTGAAACAAAGCAATTATTGAGCCGTTATTTTGATGCGGCAATGAATCTCTACGGGATCATTACATTGAAGGCTCTTTTTGAAATCTACAACAGTCAAAATGAACCAATCGATGAAGGCTCTTTTCTTGAGTTTGCAGATAACATAGACTTGTCCCAAAAGTTTTTTGATATTGTTGCAGAAGATGAGTTCTATGTTGACATTGAAGAAACAGCGCCTATAAATCGTGATATAGTAGCAGAGTATCTTCTTATTGACGATGATTATGAGGGATACTACACGATCAAAGAGAGGCAATTCGGCAAGCCATACTATGTTCCAAACAAGGCGCAGCTACTGAAATACGAAGACGAAACCTACCACGAAAAAACTCCGTCCTTCATAAGTTTAAGAGCGTTTTTCAGAAATCAACCCGATCTGGAAAAAGACCAAGCCGATGAAATTGCAAACGAAGTATGTTTACTGATCAATCCTTTGGACGGAGAATCAGAGCACATTATCAATATGATTACAGGTATGTTTTCCTTTAGCTTTACCAAAAACACTTTGAAAGAATTTCTTGAATTATACACCGATATGTATAACAATTCAAGGCTTCATTCCAACCGCGGACATACTCCGAATGAGCTGCGTGAAATATTATATAGATAATTCAAATTCTTCCATCGAAAAATACAAAGTGGAAAATTCATCTGACGCTGTATACATACTTGTTTTTTGTTATCAGAAATATTTCAAAACCCCAAACCTCGCTTGAGATTTGGGGTTTCTCAACAGACTGAAGGACGGAAATCACTCCGTCCTTTTTGCGTTATATGTCGATTTACACTATATTTTATGCTCACTAATCCACTTGAGAATATCTTCGTAATTTGCTAAATCTCCGGCAATGTCTAACCCGAGTTTTGCAACTTCTTCATTTGTTGCATCGATCTTGATTCCGTTCAGCTCAAGGAACGAGAGCATAATATATATTCCGATCCTCTTATTACCGTCAACAAAAGCGTGGTTTGAAATAAGCGAAAATCCAAGTCGGGCAGCTTTTTCCTCTTTGGTGGGATACAATTCAACACCGTCAAAGGTTGCATAGATATTCTCTATTGCCGATTCCAGCAGCGCTTCATCCCGCACTCCCGTGTCACCGCCGGTTGCCTCAGCCATAACCTGATGCAAAAGCAGGATTTTCTCTTTGCTGAATTTTATCATTTCGCTAACTCCTTAAACGCAGGAAGATACTTCTGAAGCACTCGCCTTGTGACAATGTCTATTCTTTCATCCTCGGTCAGATCAAGGATGAACTCATCGTTTTCCATGTCAACGACAAGATACTTCGGCTTGTTGTTTTTAAGAATGACAGCCTCACCGTTTTTTTCGACGGAACGCGCGACAGATGAAAAGTTCTGATTTGCCTGCGTCATTGAGAACATAGTATCAGTATTGATCATCATATTATCATCTCCAATAGCAATAGTAGGATAAATATATCCTATGAATATTATACCCATTATTATAGATTTGTCAATATTTTTTATTTGAAAATGACTTGCTAATGTCCAAAAGTATGCTAATATACGACAAACCTAACGGATACGAGGTGAAAAAATGAACATTTTAGAAGAGTTAAGTTGAGTGCTCTCCTCCACACTTCTCAATCTCACCGTTTTCGCAGAGGTTACACAAATAATGCTCAACGCATAAATTAACCTACAGTTAATTTTTTTAAGTATTCTTTAACTAACAATATGTGGATAAATCGTTTTTCAACGATTATAATTATTTCGCGATCACAAAGAAGTATTTTTTTGAGTGTGTAATTATGATTGGAACAATCATTTTATCATGACAAAATTTTCTACTTTTATTTTTGTTTTCTTTGCTAACAATACTATTACAAACGCAAAAACAAAAAAGGAGTTGAATACAAATGTCTAAAAGCGGTAGCTCTAAAGGTATCGTACCCGAAGCTCGCGAAGCTCTTGATCGTTTCAAGATGGAAGCAGCTTCTGAGGTAGGAGTAAATCTTAAGCAGGGTTATAACGGCGACCTCACTTCCCGTGAAGCAGGTTCTGTCGGCGGCCAGATGGTCAAAAAGATGATCAAGTCTTATGAAGAAAACATGAGATAACAACTCTTCAAAAAAGATAAAGATATAAAAGCAAAAAGCAGCCGGGGAATTACCTCGGCTGTTTTGATTAGATAAGCAGATTTATATTTGATTTTGCCTCAAAAATCATATCCACCACATATCGCCTGTTTTTTGTGTGATGAGAACGCTTTTAAGCATTTCGCAGGCTTTTGTAAGTCCCTCATCAACGCTCATAAGGCTGTCCTCGTGTTCGATACTCATTACATAGTCGTATCCCACAAGTCGAAGGTTTGAGACGATCTCCTTCCAATATGCCGCATCGTTGCCGTAACCTACGCTTCTGAAAATCCATGAACGGTGTATTTCGTCGGCATAAGATTTAGTGTCAAGAACTCCGTTAAGAGCGGTGTTGTATTTGTCGATCTTCGTGTCTTTTGCGTGGAAATGGAAAATTGCCTCGCCAAGCTCTCTGATACAGAGTACGGGATCCATCCCCTGCCAAATAAGGTGCGACGGGTCAAGGTTTGCGCCGATTTCTTCGCCGACAGCTTCACGAAGTCTGAGCAGGGTCTCAGTGTTATATACGCAAAATCCCGGATGAAGCTCAAGTCCTATCTTGTCTACACCGTGAGCTTTTGCGAATTTGACAGTTTCTTTCCAATACGGAATGAGAACCTGATTCCACTGATAATCGAGAATTTCTCCAAAATCGTTCGGCCACGGACAAGTTACCCAGTTGGGATATTTCGCGCCTTCCCAGTCGCCGGGGCAGCCGGAGAAAGTATTGATCTGCGAAAGTCCGAGCTTTTCTGCAAGAAGGATCGCATCTTTTATATTTTTATCAAAATCTTCGGCAATTTTCTTGTTCGGATGGACAGGGTTTCCGTGGCAGCTCAAGGCGCTGATCTGAAGACCGTGTTTGTCGATAGTCTTTTTAAATTCATCAAGCGCAGCTTTATCGTTCAAAAGCTTTTCCGGGTCAGCATGGGCATTTCCCGGATATCCTCCGCAGCCGATCTCCACCATTTCAATACCTTTGCTTTTGAAATATTCAAGAGATTCATCAAGTGAAAGGTAGCTCAAAAGCGTAGTAAATACTCCAAGTTTCATGTTATTCAGCTCCTGTTAAGATTATAATTGATATGATAATTATAAACTCTGATTTCATTATTTGCAATACTTTTTTACATTTTCCTGTCTTTTTCATAGGCGGCGAAAAGAGCCTTTTGGACTGTATTTTTCAAATCTTCATTGCTGATATCAAGGTCTTTGACTTCTTTTGACTGCCTGATCATTTCGTCGCAAACTATTTCAAGCGACTGAGCTTTTGTAAGTCCTCCTGCGACGCCGACTGACGAGAGCGCGTTCGCAAAAAGATATGTATATGCAGGTGAACATCCTGCAACGGCGGAAAAGACTGAAAACAAGCTTTCATCTATCTCGACCGATTTTCCGAAACAGTTGAGCATTTTTTTTGCAAGCTCAAGCTGAGAGTCCGTAACAAGACTATTTTTCGTATACCCTGAGATCGCCTGACCTGAAAGCGCGTTTACATTGGGCATTACCCTGACTATCGGCAAATCGTACCCTATCATCTCACGAAGCTTTTCGGTCGACTGACCCGCCGCAATGCTTAAAACGAAAGTATTTTCATCTTTCATTGTCTTTCCGACGCTTTTTAAAAGCTCATTAAGAGCGTTGGGTTTGACGGCAAGAACAATGCAGGAACAGTCCTTTATAAGCTGCCCGTTATCGCTTGCAGCGGTTACTCCGGCTTTTTTACAGAGGTTTTTCACTTTGCTTTCGTCCTTGTCGAAAACCTCTATCTCACTGCCTTTAAATTCCTCGGAGCTTACCATGCCTAATATTATTGCGCTTGCCATATTGCCTGCGCCGATGAAACCTACTGTTTTTTTCATTTTAAACCCCCGATGTCTTCATTAAGTTTGATTATGTCGTCTATCTCAAGGCTGATGTCAAGCAGCAGCCCGGCGCATTCTTTGTCCCTGAGAAGCGATTTTCCGGCTTTCCTGACAGACGCAAAAAAGCTGCGCTGTGTTTTAATGTGTGAAGAGATCATTTCGCAGGAATTGATCCCCCTCAGATCGTAAACCACTTTCTGGTGTATCTCGACGTCTGACTCAAAAGTATATGGAAAAAGCGGATAAATTCTGCATGAGATCGGACGCTTTTTCCTTTCGCACCTTCCGCTGCAGAAAAGAAGATTTCTGCCTTTTGTGTCCTTTCGAATAACAAAATCTTCATCATTTTCAAAAAGCTTTTCTTCTCCGGGGAAAAGCAGCATTCCCATATTCTCCTGCGTGCAGCACTGTCTGCCGCAAAGCTTTCCGCAGTCCGTTTTCAAGGGTGAAGAATATTTCAAAAAGCCGTATGCGCTTTCGATTGCTCTTTTCATCACATCACCCCTGCCTTTTCTCCAACTGTACATATCACCACTCCAAGCGCGGCAGAAATCACGATCAGAAGTATCGGTGAAATTTTCTTGTCCTTGATTTTTTTGCAGCTTATGGATATTGCAGCCACAACAGCAAAGATCACAAGTTCGACAAAGTTCGGAGAAAATCCGCCGTTGTATGTCGTAACTGAAAAAAGTGTGCTCAGACCGATTCTTATACCGGCAGCAATTATCAGCGCGGCGACGCATGGACGAACACCCATCATAAAGCCCTGAACACCTGAATATTTCAGAAAATTTTTGAGTATTCCGGCAACGATCAGGATGATAATAAACGAGGGTAAGACCACGCCGAGAGTAGCAAGAATACTGCCGCTGATCCCGCCCTGAGTCGAGCCGACAAAAGTGGCGACATTGATAGCGACAGGCCCCGGAGTCGACTCGGAAACGGCAATAATATTCAAAAACTGCTCCTCGCTCAACCAGCCGTTTGACACAACTGCGTCGCTTATGAGCGGTATCATGGCGTATCCGCCGCCAAAGGTGAACAACCCTATTTTAAAAAATGTGTAAAAAAGTTTAAACAAAATCATTCTTTATCCTCTTTGAACTTTTCCTTCTTTATAAAATACGCCGCTAATCCTGCTGCTCCGCTGATGAGAATAAGAAAGATAGATGAAAAGTTGACGGAAAAAAGCGAAAACACAGTCATCAAAACGACTACGGCGCAGACTATACAGATATTAAACGGCTTCTTTTCAAGCGATTTGAACATCTTGATTCCGGCTGAAAGGATAAGGTAGACGACACAAGCCTGAATACCGCGAAAAGCGTAGCCGACATATTTAAAAGCAAGGAACTTGTCAAAGATAAGCGAAATGAGATAAATTATCACAAGCGACGGCAAAACCACTCCAAGCGTAGCAGCCGCCGAGCCGGGAACTCCGCCGACCTTGAAGCCGACATAGGTTGCGCTGTTTATGGCAATAGGCCCCGGCGTTGACTCCGCCACGGCTATCATGTCAAGAAAATCATCTTTTGATATCCACTGTTTTTTTTCGACTATTTCATGCTCGATGATCGCTATCATCGCATATCCGCCGCCAAAGGTGAAAGCGCCGATTTTAAGAAATGTTAAAAACAGCCGCAGAATATTTTTCCATTTTTTTTCATTTTTTTCCACTTTAAAAATCTCCCAAAGACGAAAGAATATTTTTCCTCAATATTATACATGATTGGCAGAAAAGATTCAACACCGGTTTGCAAAAGGGTCAGAGTTATGGTAAAATAACAAAAAAACGGAAAGTGCAAAACATGGAAATGAAAATCATTGCCTTGGCAAAAACCGACTTCAAAAACAAATTCGGTATCCCCAGACAAAGCGGCAGAGTCGCGGAGCTTGAGGGGCAGATACATTTTTTGCCGGAGTATTCGTCAGAGGAAGCGTTCAGAGGACTTGAGAAGTTTTCGCATATATGGCTGATCTTTGATTTTTCAGCGTCTCACCGTGACGATCCCTCACCCACAGTCAGACCTCCTCGTCTTGGCGGGAACAAACGAATGGGCGTCTTTTCGACCCGTTCCCCGTTCAGACCTAACCCTATCGGTTTGTCATGCGTAAAATTAGAAAAAATTGAAAAAGGCAAATCAAACTGTATCGTCCTGACTGTTTCCGGGATCGACCTGCTTGACGGCACTCCCATTTACGACATTAAGCCGTATATTCCCTATTGCGACTGTATTCCCGACGCACAGGGAAGCTTTTCGGACGAGTACAAAAATCATTGTCTTGAGGTTGATTTTCCCGAACAATTGCTTTCCCTTATTCCCGAAGGGAAAAGAACTGCTCTGATAAAATGTATCAGCGAGGATCCCCGCCCTGCATATCAGAATGACCCTGACAGAATCTACAAAATGCAGTTTGACAGCTTTGACATCGAGATAAAAATTTATGACAGCAGGGCTGTTGTTGTCGGAGTGAGAAATATTGATAGCTTGAATTAAAAATAATGAGATGATCGTGCAAAACACTTTCATCTCATTTTCTTATTTATTTGTCAGCTTTACGACCGCATAACCATAGTCGGAACTGACCGCAATATGAATCGTTCCGTCGTCGGTGTCGCTTGACAACACGGTAGTGTTTTCATAAACATCGACAGGTGTTACACGCATTTTTTTCATAAATTCGGGAAGCTGAATATTTTTGTCTATCGGCTTGTGAGAATCAAGCATAAGATATACATCGCCGTTCACGCGATACCAGCACATTGCCGTAAGATCCTCGTCTGTAAAATTATAAGTGTTTTTTTCAAAAGGCGCTATAAAACTTGTGACTTCGAACTTCTGTCCGCGCTTGAGGGCCGCTTCCTTGCTGAGAGCAAAGGGGGAGATCAGGGACTTTTCAAAATCAAATCTTACAGAGGTGTTTACCAGATTTTTTCTGGTCGTGTTTGATGAGTTTGAAACATCGGGACAAAATCCGACGCAGACGCCCTTGCTCAAATCACTGTTTAAAAAAGAATATACTCTGTAAGGAGCAAGAAGGCTGTTTGACCATTTGTCAGGAGTCAAATACTCGTTTTTGCTGACAGCAGCTCCGAGGACAGAAAAATCAGTACTGTTGGGAACATAGATATATTCCAAATCGTTTATCTTCTGCGCGGTTAAATCAAACCCGCCGATAAGTGAGAAATTGATGTCGCTTTTTGCTTCGATATTCGTCTTTAAGGTACATGAGCCGTTTTGGTCAAACGAATATGTGTAAGTTATCCTCATATACTTGTCGGATATCGCGCCGGAATAAAACGAGCTGTTGTTGTTTTCCTGTTCGTTGAGCTGGATATATTTCAGGCACGAGCCGATATTCAGCACATCAAACGAAACCTTTACCCTAAGGTCTGAACACACTACGCTTCCGGGTTTTGAAACATCAAGCATCTTTGAGTCTGCTGTTATTTCGCATGAAGCATTGTTATAATACGGGTAAAGCTGGGTCTGCTTTGCCTGTCCGAACTTGACCGTTTTGACCGTGCTTTTTCCCGAAACATAATTCAAGGTTGTGCCTTTCGGCATGGCAAACTTGAAGTTTGCGCCGACATAATCCGTATAGGACGGATAGAGCAGAAAATTGTTTTCGTCAACGATTTTAACTATGGTGAATTTCACCTTTGCTTCGTCACGGTAAACGCTGCCTATGTCTTTTTCCTTAAACGGATGCGACTTCATATAAATATTTACAGCGTAATCCCAGCCGTCGTTGATCCCTATCGTTTCATAGTTCGGAGCAAAGAAGGTTATGGGAGAAACGCTCCGCGAAAGATCGGAAACAAGCTCTGTCTGCTGAGGTATTTCACTCTCAGTTAAGGAACTGTCGCACAGGAAAACCTTTTCAAGCTCAAAACCGTAGCCTGACGACGAGGTTTTAGCAAGGTAAACCAGAGATTTGCTGCTGCTCCAATCGCTTCTTATGGAGATCTCCTCCTCTGAAAAAGCGACTGAAATGTTTTTGTCCTTCACGGAAGAGTTGTTTTGCGAGCCCTGGTTTTTGCCTGAAAGCCTGTCGTACAAAATCATAGCTCCTGCAACGACCGTGGCAATAATCACAAAAACAACAAGAATAAATTTCAGCTTGTCGCGAAATGTAAAAACATCACGACCGGGGCCTTCTTTGGGCGGAGGCTCCGGGAGATTATAATCAATTTCGATTTTCAGCTCGCCGTCAACATTCTTTTCCGTAATTGACGGAGGTATTTCCTCGTCAAATTTCGGCGCTTCGGACGGAAGATTTTTCCTCGACTCCTCGTCCGGGTCAAAAAAAGGAAACGGCGGCACCGGAGGACGATTTTGGTTTATTTCATTTTCATTCTTTCTGTTTTTTTTCATACATTCGCCTCTGAACAGGGTTTAACTTATGGTGTTTTTTTATATTTTTAGGCTGAAGCTGTGAAATCACAATCGCCGCAAACATCGCCGCGCAGCCGAGATAACCAAACGGGAACGCAAGACGCTCTCTCAATATCAAAGCTCCGCCGATCACACTGAAAACGGATTCAGTTGAAAGAATGATGGCCGAAAGCGTCGGCTCAACGCCTCTCTGACCAAGTATCTGGAGAGTATATGCCACTCCGACGGACAAAATGCCGCCGTAAAGTATCTCAGCCTTGGTTGCCCAAGCGTCCGCGAAGCTGACATCTTCAAAAATAAACGCGCACGCAAGACTCAGCACAGCGCAGGTAAAAAACTGTGTTGTGGAATATTTCAGCGGACTTACGCCTTTTTCGGTAAAATAATCTATCGCGATGATATGGAGCGACCAGAACAGGGCGCCGATGAGTACAAGAGCGTCTGCAAACGAAAAGCTCAGTGTTTTTTCATCGGTCATGCAAAGCATATAAAGCCCTGCAACTGCAAAAGCTACGCCTATCCAGGTGAGATAATTCGTCCTTTTCCTGAAAAAAGCAAACGCCATTATCGGAACCAAAACGGTATAAATGCCAGTGAAAAAGCCGGCTTTTCCTGCCTGAGTGCCGTAGTATATTCCAAGCTGCTGGAGATTGGACGCGATGAAAAGCACTGTTCCGGATATTATTCCGCCCTTGAGAGTTATTTTAAGTTTTTCATGATCTTTGTTTTTTCTCTCAAAAATCAGCGCGACTATTGCCACCGTCAATGTGCCGAGAATATATCTTGTGCCGTTATATGCAAACGGAGTCATTGACCTTGATTTTACCTGCGCGACAAAGGACGAGCCCCATATTATTGCGCACAGCAGGAGAAGCGCTATAGATTTTGGATCGTGGGTTTTATTGGTTGTTTCATCCTTGTTCATAGAATTTATTTCTTTTATTCTTCCTTATTTTTACAATAACTATCCATGCAGCCGCAACGACTACTGCTGCGCCGATGCCGATATAAGTTGAAATATTTGAGCTGCCTTCAAGCTTCAGGCTGTTCCAGCGGTCAGACATCATCGTAAGCATCGAGCTGTCAAAATTGTGATAATAATCCGCCTTGATAGGCTCTGTCGGATAGATATATTCGTTATCCTTCAAAGAATAATCTTCGTTTTCGACGACCGTCCTGTTGGGAGAAGCATAGCAAAGGTATTCAGCGTTTTCAAGCGCGACTTCCTCTGTAAGCAAAAAGTCGATATAAAGCTCTGCGGCAGTCTTGTTCTTGGCGCTCTTGGGTATGCAGATCGAATCGACAAATACATTTGTGCCTTCCTTCGGGAAATAGAAATCGAGGTTTTCATTAACTTCGCTCATCAGCACAAAGTCACCAACATAGTACGACGCAACGGCAGCTTCGCCGCTTTCCATTTTGCTGAATATTTCGTCTGCAACATAAGCCTGAACAAGCGGCTTCTGTTCAACAAGCTTGTCGTATGCGCGATCCCAGTCGTCAGTGTTTGTGGAGTTTACATCGACCCCAAGCAAAAACTGCGCTGTGGCAAAAGCGTCTCTCGGATTATTGTACTGCAAAATGCTGCCTTTATACTTTTTGTTCCACATAAGATCCCACGAGCCGATGTCCTCCGGATCGACCTTTGTCTTGTCATAAATGACGCCGATCATTCCGACATTATACGGCACGGAATATTCATTATTCGGATCAAAGTAAAGATCTTTATATTCATCAAGAATGTTTTTATAATGAGGAATATTTTTAAAGTCAAGCTTCTGGATCATATCCTCCTGAATAAGTCTGGCTATCATATAGTCAGAAGGAATTACGATATCGTAGCTTGTTCCGCCGCTTTTAAGCTTTGTGTACATATCCTCGTTTGTGTCGTAAGTCGTATAGTTTACCTTAATGCCTGTTATCTGCTCGAACATCGCGTTTATATCGGCAGCTCCGTCCTTGCCGTCTGCGATATATTCGCCCCAGTTGTAAACATTGAGCTGAGTCCCTTTCAAGGAAGCCGAAGCTTCACGCAAAAAAGCATAGTCGTCCTCTTGTGCGCTGACGCCGATAAATGCGCTAAGCGCAACAAAAACGGAAATTAAAACAGCAACAATTTTTTTCATCAAAGTACC
>JAFSTS010000192.1 GCA_017445685.1 Clostridia bacterium
TAAAGTTACAAAAAATATAATTTTTTGACGAAATTTATGTTTCCTTATTTTTCGATTGACATTTTTTTTAGTTATGATACAATATATCTATACAGTTCTTCGGGGTAAGGTGTGAGTCCTGACCGGTGGTACAGCCCACGAGCCATTTTGGCTGATTCGGTGAAATTCCGAAGCCGACGGTAAAGTCCGGATGAAAGAAGTTGTCGTTTTTCCGCGCGAAAAATGTCCTGCAAGTTTTGTCTTGCAGGATTTTTTATTTTCACGCCTGCATATTTTGCTCCATGGCAAAACTGTGATGGCGTATACGAAAGCACTTAGCTTAATCGGCTTGACTCAGCGAGAGTGTAAGGAGATGGTTTTATGAGTCAAAGTATAAACAAAACGAGAAATATTGCAGTGACCGCGATTTTAGCAGCAACGTCGACTGCGCTGATGTTTTTGAGCTTTCCTGTGCCGCTGATGCCCGGATTTATAAAGCTCGATTTTTCAGAGCTTCCGGCGCTTATTGCATCATTTTCAATGGGTCCGCTTTACGGCGTGGCAGTGTGCCTCGTCAAAAATCTTGTCAACCTGCTAAAAACTCAGACAGGCGGAATTGGCGAGCTGTCAAATTTCATCCTCGGCGCTGTTTTTGTTGGCGTAGCGGGAATTATTTACAAGCGTAAGAAAACAAGAATGTCGGCGTTGATCGGATCCCTTGCAGGCGCGCTTGCGATGGCAGGAATAAGTATCGTGTCGAACTATTTTATCATTTATCCGATTTATGAAAAAATGATGCCGCTTGAAGCGATCCTCGGAATGTACAGGGCGATTCTGCCGAGCGTCAAGACGCTTATACAGGCGCTACTGATCTTTAATGCACCGTTTACATTTGTAAAGGGAATGCTCAGCGTTATTATCACATTTCTTATATACAAAAAGATTTCGCCGATCATCAAGGGAAAGAAAAACGCCGAAATATAAAGAACGCCCGTCGGGACAGCCTGACGGGCAAATGTTATCGTTGTAAAGTATATTTCATGATTTCGGGGTGGCAGTGAATGTTTCGCTTTTCACAATCGGTGCAGTAAATTGCAATATTCGGAGAATCCTCCCATGCCGCTTTTTCCCAGCCGTTGTGAAGATAAAACTCAGGCTCCTTTGCGCAAGCCCAAAGCTCTTTTATGTTTCTTTTTTCAGCTTCGTCAAACACAACGCCGAGAAGCACCTTGCCGTAACCCATGCGGTGAAATTCTTCCTTTACGGCAATATCGCCAAGCGTAAAAACATTGTCACGAACTTCAAGAGTTACCGCTGCAATAAGCTCGCCTGATTCCTCGTCGTCCATGCGCCACATTTTTATAATTCTATCAGGACATCGTTCCTCGATTTTTACGCCCATACCGCTGTTGTGAAACAGGGTAGACAGCGAAAAAAAGTCGTCCGTTTCTTTTAAAATATATCTGCCCATATCTTTTTCCTTTCGGGATTTGCATAGTAGATGTTATCACAAAACACGCTGCAAGTCAACAAAAGTTAAAAAATCATTTCTTAAAAAGTTTGTTTTGCAAAGAAAGTATGCGCTTGCGTCTGTCGCTTTCTTCGTCAGTATCGAGAACATATTTTCCTTTTTCGAGCTTTAAAACGCTTCCCTCTTTTGCTTCAGGGGGAAGCTCGCTTTTTTTTACGGTTATTGTATTTTCGCTGTCGTCAACAAGCACGGCAAACGACTCTTCAAATCTATCAACGCTGAAATGTTTCATGTTTTTCACCTTTTCTTTGAATCAATATATTTATTGTACCACAATTTTTAACGAAATGAAACAGAAGTGCAAATAAAAATTGATTTTGTTTTTTCAATATGGTATACTGAGAAAAAGGAAGTGATTATTTTGGATAAAAGAGAAGGGTATATTTCCTGGGACGAGTATTTTATGGGGATAGCTTTGCTCTCTGCCAAGAGGAGCAAAGACCCCAACACGCAGGTCGGCGCCTGTATCGTTGACGAAAACAACAAGATCATGTCAGTCGGATACAACGGTTTTCCCATCGGCTGCAGCGACGACGAATTTCCGTGGGCAAGGACAGGGGACGAGTACGAGACAAAGTATCCGTATGTCTGTCATGCCGAGCTGAATGCGATTTTGAATCACAGCGGCGGCTCAAGCCTTGCAGGCTGTAAGATATATGTTCCGCTTTTTCCGTGCAACGAATGTGCAAAAGCTATAATCCAAAGCGGTATCAGGAAGGTCTACTACCTTTCCGACAAATATCGGGATACAGTCGGCACAAGGGCGTCGAAGCGGCTCTTTGACGCTGCCGGAGTGGAATATATCCGGCTGACCGGCACGCCGGACGAAATGACCATTGACTTCAGGGCGGAAAGCGTTTAAGTTCGGGCGAGCTCGTCACGACAAAAAAGAATAATCAAAAACTCCTGCACATATATTTTTTGGTGCAGGAGTTATTTTTTTGGAGGAAGAAACAATGGATGAAAACAAAGAAAAAACAGGCGAAGAGACAAGGGAGAGAAGAAAGCAGAAAGAATCGGAGAAAAAAAGCGATCATATAGCGAGAATGATGATAACCCAGCTTCTGCTATGTGCCGTGATGACGCTTTTTGTTGTTTTTGCCGGCCGCACGGGAGGCGGCGGCTTTTTACAGCTTAAAGAAGGGTACAACAGACTGACTTCAAGAGATATGTCCGTTTCACAGCTTTGGCAGGAGGTCAGAAATGTTGTTAAGACAGTCGTAAAAAAAGACGAGATAAAAACGACTTCAAACCTTTTTGCAAAAAAGGTCAATATAGATGAAGCTCTTGATGACTCTCTCGGAAAAGGCGGAGAAGACCAACAGGTTTTCGCTCCGACAGGCACAACGCTTTTTTCACCGTTTTTGGTGTCCTCGACAATATGCACCCCCGTCAGCGGCACTATCAGCTCGCCTTTCGGCTACAGGGTAAATCCGATAACGAGAGCCTGGAGTTTTCATTCGGGCATAGACATAGCCGCAGGGTACGGCGAAAAAATCAAAGCGGCATATTACGGCACTGTGTCAAGCGTTGGATATGACGAGGCGGCAGGCAACTTTGTTATCATCAGCCATTCGGGAGGACTTGTGACAAAATATTTTCACTGTTGCGAAATTCTTGTATCGGAAGGCGCAAATGTCCGCAAAGGCGAAGCTGTTGCACGGGTCGGATCAACGGGAATGTCAACGGGTCCCCACCTTCATTTCATAATAGAAATAAACGGAAAAAAAGTAAATCCTCTTTATGTCCTTGAAAACGATGGAACTAAAGTTTAAAAAAACAAAAATCAAGGTCAGCTTTTTCTTTGCACTTGGAGTATGCGTAATTTCAATGTTCGATCGGACGAACATTATTCTTATAAACCTTCTCAGCGCTGCGCTGCACGAATGCGGACACATTGCGGCAATGGCAGCGCTTGGCGAAAAGCCTGAGGAAATTCATTTTACTCCGTTCGGCATGAGGATAGAACGAAAAGAAATAAACGCCATGAATTTCAAAAATGAAGCAATCATTGCTTTGGCAGGGCCGTCAACAAATTTTTTGCTTGCAATATCTGCGGTAATCGTTCAAAAGCTTTTTTATATAGATCTTTATGCCGTTGCGGCTGTGAATATTGCGCTTGGAACGCTGAATCTGGCGGTTTGTGAACCGCTCGACGGTTACAGGGCGGCAAAATATATACTGCTTCAAAAAACAAGCGAAGAAAAAACAGAAAAGATTCTGAAATTTTCTTCGCTCGTTTTTCTTTTTCCCATAGCTGTTGCGGGATTTTATGTTCTGATAAAAAGCGGATATAATTTTTCGCTGTTATTGGTGGCAGGCTATCTTTGCGCTTTCCTGTTTGCAAGAACAAGCGCTATCTGAGAGTTACGATCGTCACGCCGTCCTCACCTTCGCCGTAAACGCCGAGACGGAAGGATTTGATGTAGGAATTACCGCGAAGGTACTGATTGACGGCTTTTCTCAGCACACCTGTGCCTTTGCCGTGAACAACGGTAAATTCTCCGATGCCGAGACGATAAGCAGTGTCGATATATTTGTCAAGAGTATCTATCGCTTCGTCTGCTGTCATGCCGCGAAGATCGACCTTGGTTTCCGCCTTGGCGTCGCGCCTGTTTTCAAAGCCTGAGGAGGAGACGGAACGAGGCTTATCCTGACGGGGCTTGGGCTTGCTGTCGAGAAGTCTCAGGTTGGAAATTTTTACTCTTGTTTTAAGATTTCCGGCAAGGACTTCGGCTGTTTTTTTCTTTTCATCGACGCTGATAACGCTTGCAGTTTCGTTTATGTCGTAAATCAAAACGCTGTCGCCTGACTTCAGAGGACGCGGCAGAACATAGTTTTCGTCGTTTTCAAACCTCGTAACAACGGGATCGGCTGCGTCATAAAGCGAATCCACGCCTTTTTTTACAGCCGCTCTTGCCTGACGAAGAAGCTCGTCTGCGTTTTTGTTTTTCTGCTCTTTTTTGATTTTTTCAAGCTCTTCAAGCATTGCGTAGGCTTCACGCTTTGCCTGTTCGACGATTTTTACGGCGCTGTTTTTTGCAGCGTCAAGCTCGTTTTTACGCTGTTTTTCTATGTTTTGCAGTTCCTGCTGAGCCTTGTTTTTCAGTTCCTGAGCTTTGCGAAGCTCCTCGTCTGCTTTTTTTAATTCCTTTTCAAGATTTTTTCTGGTGTCTTCAAGCTTGTCAACGACATTTTCGAATGTTTTGCTTTCCGACGAGACAAGCTCTTCGCCCCGCTCGACGATTCGTCTTTCCATGCCGAGTTTTTCGCTGATCGCAAAAGCGTTTGATTTTCCGGGTATTCCGATAAGCAGCCTGTAGGTCGGGCGCAAAGTCGCAACATCAAATTCGCACGAGCCGTTTTCGATCCGGGGACTTTCCAGAGCGTAGATTTTAAGCTCTGCATAGTGTGTTGTTGCGGCAATTTTAGAGCCTTTGAAATGCAGATCTTCCAAAATTGCAGTTGCAAGCGCCGCGCCTTCGACGGGATCTGTTCCTGCTCCGAGCTCGTCGATCAAAACGAGACTTTTGTCGTCGGCAATTTTCTGCATTTCAATTATGTTCGTCATGTGTGAAGAAAAAGTTGAACGCGACTGTTCTATGCTTTGTTCGTCGCCGATGTCTGCAAGAACATGGTCAAAAACGGAAATTCGGCTTCGGTCGTTGACCGGAAGCATAAGTCCGCACATTGCCATCAGCGTCAGCAGACCCACGGTTTTTATAGCGACGGTCTTACCGCCGGTGTTCGGGCCCGTGATAACGAGAGTGTCAAAA
>JAFSTS010000193.1 GCA_017445685.1 Clostridia bacterium
AGGTTTTACCGACAGCAGATTAAAGGTTAACGCTTCTGCGCTTTGTGATTATCACACCATGCGCTCCCGTGACTTCCGCAGTTCTGATTATCGCGCCGAGATTGTGCGGATCCTCCAGCTCATCGCAGATTATGATAAACGGGTCTTCTCCCCTGCTCTGAGCTAAAGCGAAAATATCGTCGACGCTTGAATATTCATGAGCTGCGCACCTTGCCGCCACATTCTGATGGTTCATGTTTTGGCACATGAAGTCAAGCTTCTTGCGGTCAACTTCTTTAATGACGACCCCGTTTTCACGGCACTTTTTGATTATCGTGCCGATAGAGCCGTTCTTTTCACCCCTGGCGACATACAGACAGTCGATCTCTCTACCGCTGTCTATCGCCTGCATGACGGCATTTCTGCCGATAAGAAGATCGTTCTGCGATGAATTTTTAACAATATTATCCTTCATTTTAAAAACCTTATAAAAGTATTTTATTCATTATATCATATATTTTTTGAAATTAACATACCAAATTTCAATTTTTTTAGGTTTATTGATGTTTTTTTCACAATTTTGATGAAAACATTTCTTTTTTTGCGGCGCAGAGCGACATTTTTTGCTCAAACAACAAGGTATAGTAGATAAAAAACGGGAAGGTCGCAAAATATGGAAAAACTTAAAACGGGAAAAATTTATCTTGAAAAAAGTTATGAGAGGCTTCGTGATGACCCGAAAATCATCCTCCTGCATATCGCGGCGCTGCTGTTTTCGTTTACTGTCTCCCATGCTAAAATCGGCTTTGACATTTCACCTTTCGGCATTGCGCTTTGCGCAGCCGCGCCCGGCGAGCTGCTCTTTTCATGTTTTCTCGGACAGGCTTTCGGATACGCTTCGTCGCAGAGCATTATCGGTGCTGCAAGGTATATTCTCTCGTCTATACTTATAAGACTTATTCTGTTTAAGGCTTCAAAAAGACAATCTGAATACAAAAGAATATGGTTTTTGCCACCGTTGTGCGTTTTGGCCGTTTGCCTTGCAGGCGGATTGATCGCAAGCGCTGTTGTGCAGATGAGCTTGAAAGCTTTTTTTGCCGTTCTGGCTGAGAGCGCGGCGGCTGCGGCAGCGACATATTTCTTCAAACAGAGCTTTGATTTTTTGGATAACGCAGAAAATATGTCCGACTTTTCGCCAAGGCAGTTTGTGTGTCTCGTTTTTTCATCGGGCATATTTTTGCTGACACTGTCATCGTTTAACTTTTATGAAGTATCGCTTTCTAAAATACTTGCAGGCTTTCTTGTTCTTCTGTTTGCGTATTCCGGCGGAGAGATCGCCTCCTGTATTGCCGGAGTCGTCGGCGGACTTTCGGTCGGCATCTACTCAGGCTCGGCTGCCGACATAATATCTTTGTCTTTAAGCGGTGCGCTTGCCGGCGTGTTCTCGCCCCTTGGAAGCGCAGGATGTATAGCGACATTTTTGCTTTGCAGGTTTGCCTGTTTCTTTTTTACATCACAAAATTCAGGTCTTTTTGCGCTTATGGCGGAATGTGCCGCAAGCGTTACGATTTTCCTTGCAATGCCTAAAAATATCAGCCTTGATTTTTTAAAAAGCACTGTATTGCCGAAGGAAGAAAAAAGCGGCGTTTTTATTTCGAAAAAAAGCGCCTGTGAAAAAATGCTTAAAGCGTCGGAATGTATAGGCGAAATAAGCGAAAGCGTGGACAAGGTTTCAACTCATCTTCGCCGTCTCAACGAATCGAATCTCAAAGCGATATACTGCCGCGTCCAAGCCGATGTATGCAGCAAATGCAAACGCTACGACTACTGCACTGACAAGAACTTCCGCAGCACATATATGTATTTCGAACAAATTTCAAAGCTTTTTGACGAAAACGAAAGAGTGACAAAAAACGATCTGCCGAAAAGGTTTGTAAGCCTTTGCTCCGACGCGGACAAGTTCCTTGAAAGCTTTGAAAAGCATTACAGGCGTCACAGAGAGCTGCTGCAAAGTGAAAAGGAGATCGAAAGCGTGCGAAAAGCTTTCCGTGACCGGCTCAACTGCGAAAAGGATATACTTCTAAAATTTTCGAAGGATTTTTCACGCGAGAAAATATCTGACGAAAAAACTGCTTCGGCAATAAAAAATCTCATGAGAAACCTCGGCATCAGAGTTCAAAGCGTCCGGTGCGTCGTTGACGAAAAAGGTGTGATGAACATCAAAGCAGTATGCAAAAGCTTCGAAAGCACCTCAGGCAGAGACAAGCTTAAAAAAGATATCGAAGACATTACGCTGAGAAGGTTTGAAGCGCCAAAAGTGTCTTACCTTGAAAGCGGAATCGAAGTCGAAATGGAGCAGAAACCATGGATCAGCGCAAGCACAGGTCTTGTCAGGATCCCCTCCAGAGGAGCGTCTCTTTGCGGAGACAACTGCGAAACATTTACACAAAGCGGAGTTTTATGCGTTGTTTTGAGCGACGGCATGGGCACGGGCGGACGGGCGGCAGTAGATTCGGCGTTATGCGCTGAATTTTTTAAAAAGCTTATTCTCAGCGGTTTTTCCGAGGATACTGCGCTCAAAACAGTCAACTCCTGTATGCTCGTCAAGTCCTCTTATGAGTCGCTTTCGACCATCGACTATGCTAAAATCGACCTGTTTACAGGAAAAGCCCAAATCTTTAAGGCAGGCGCGGCGGCAAGCGTGATAAGAAAAAGCGGAAAAGCAATGAGCCTTGAGGACGCTTCGCTTCCCGTAGGTATACTCGGCGACATCGAATTTTCTCAGGAAAATATATGCCTGAGCCCCGGAGATATTCTGCTTATGATGTCAGACGGCGCAACGGCAAACGGTACAAAATGGATCGAAGAAGAACTTGAAAAATACAATCGAAATAACGCCGAGGAGCTTGCACGGTCGATCGCGTTGAGTGCGCTGGACAGATCCTCCCTTTCAAAGCAGGATGATGTTACGGTCTTTGCGGCAATACTTCAATAAAGTG
>JAFSTS010000194.1 GCA_017445685.1 Clostridia bacterium
CATAGTTTTTCTGTGCTATAACCCGAGTTTGCCGGTTAAAACGATTAAAAACGTAGAAAAAAAGCGCGAGAAAGCCCGTAAGAAGGGCGAATGAGCCTAAAATACGGGCTTAAAAAATTTTGAGATTTATGTACCTACAAGAAGTACCTACATGAAAACTTGTATGGCGGTTTTAATGGCTTTCAACTCGGCTCTACGGTAAAATTTGGGTGGAATATTGATGTTGAACGCTTTGAAAATTGCCTGTAAATCGGGATCGTTGATGTTAAGGAAACGGTATAAATCACCGGGCATCATTTCAACTTGCCACTTATTCAACGCATTTTGAATCCGTTCGGCAGACATCCCGAAAGACCAGTTGAGGTCATCATTCTTGTTGCCCGGGTTTGCGTCTTTTATGCGTTTCTGAATGATCCTGATGAGTATCAAAGCGATGGTGCATATGAGAAGATGCGCTTTGATATGTTCCGGATCACGGACAAACAACGGTCGCGTTTCCAAATCGCTTTTCATCACTCTGAACTGATCTTCGATTTGAGTCAAACCGTGATATTTTTCAATGATCTCCTGAGCGTCCATGTTCAGTTCGGAAGAAATAATCTGATAATATCCAAGACTTTTTTTGTAATCGTTTACCGCGTCTATGTCTATCATCGCTCTTAAATCCGATGATTTCAGTATTTCACCGGTATTTTTGTTCAAACATTCTTTGCGAAGAAATCTTTTAACAGACTTTGACTGTGCGGATGTTACTCTGAAATTTTCGGGACTTGCGATCAGCTTATCAAGAAAATCAAGAAATCTTTTGTTTTCTGCCTCCGCTCTTTTTTGAAAGCGCTTGCTCCAATAAACAACGACTTTTTCATTTATCGTTCTGACATTGCCGTCTTCATCCTTGAGCTTGCGTTTTACGATCCTTGATTTGTATTTAAAATCTTCACTGACAACAATATATCCATCGTCTTCATAAGCCCAATTTTTTTCGGGATTTGTGCTTTTGAGCAAGCTTTTTGAAACGATATATCCGTTCCCGGCGTCGAGAACGTAAAGCAGATTGCGGTACTGGCATATACCCCTGTCGCCGACGAGTATGAACCTGTTAAACTCCATATCGTCAACAGACGATTTTAAAGCGGGTCTGAGCGTAAGGTGATCGAGCGTGTTCCCGGGAAAAGACTCGATCGCTATCGGAATGCCGTCATTGTCCATAAAAAGCCCCATTTGAACGATCGGCCGCTTGCGTTCTTCCTTGCACACGCCCATTTTACGAAAGCCTTTAACAATGACGTTCCCTTCTTCGTCGCAAATATCTTCATCGGGATCTTCGATTTCATAGTAAAAATTTGTGACGTCATAATAGATGATATCCGTGGAACGACGCGCTTTCTTGACAAGATTGGTATTTATCCTGCGGATGAGCTTGTCTCTGTTTTGGGCTATGAAATCAAGGGTGTCGTAGACATTGTCGGAGTTAAAATCGGAAAGAATTTTTTCGTAATAATCATCGTTTTGTTTCACTGTGGCGATTTTAGAAGCAGGATTGAGCAGCCTGCCGAAGATAAGCAGCTTTGCAAAACCGTATACGTCAAATTGCAGTTTAGTAAATGCCTTATATGACGAAAAGAAGGCGTTGATTCCCAGCTCTTCAAAAATTCTTTCGAGCAAAAGAACGCTGCATTTTTTAGGTTCGCCAAAACAATCAGGGCTGCCCTCCTGAAAAGAGAATGAATACTTTTCCAACGGCGGCTTGTTGTCGCAGTAAGGCAAAAGCTCCGGTATCAAGGGCGAACCGGCTTTAAAAGATTTTTTAAGCCTTTCAACATAATCGGGCTTGCCGTCATCAAAACGGGAAAGCGGACCGATGTTAAGAATGGCTTTCTTTTTAGATACCTTTAATCCGTCTTTGTTGGTTACACGCGTAGATTGAACCAACCTGAGATACGGTCCGCCGTTGTTTGTAAAGCATTCAACAAACATAAAAAACCTCCTGAAATAGACATATAGACCTACATAAATATTATATCACAAAAATATAAAAAAGTCAAGCCCTTTTGGCTTGTTTTCTCA
>JAFSTS010000195.1 GCA_017445685.1 Clostridia bacterium
TACCGCGTTTTTAGAGTTTCTATTAGTAACCGCCATTTGTTTGCGCTTTACAGGATGTCTGCCAATAGGTGCATCAACTACACCGTCATCGCTTTTTATGTTACCGTAAACCACTGCTTCATATTCTCGGGTAAGACTATGTTCTTTTATTTGAGATGCCAAAACATTGTGAGCATCATCATTTTTTGCTACCAAAAGTAATCCGCTGGTATCCTTATCAATCCTATGAAGTATGCCCGGTCTTAAAACTCCGCCAATTCCGGAAAGACTGTCACCGCAATGATAAAGCACAGCGTTTACAAGCGTATTTTCATAATTGCCTGCCGCCGGATGAACAACCATACCTTTAGGCTTGTTGACAACAAGCAGACAATCATCTTCGTACCTTATGTCAAGTGGTATATCCTGAGGTACGGCTTCAAGTTCACGGGGTGTGACGCTTGAAGCAAAGATCTTATCCCCTGTTTTGACTTTATAACTTTTTGAAACAGCAGTGCCGTTGACTTTTACATCGCCCTGTTGAAGAATTTTTTGAATAAACGATCTTGTAACTTCAGGTCGGATAAGCGATAAAACTTTATCGATCCTCTCGTTATTATATTTCTCTTCAACAACATAAATAATAGCGTCAATCATCTTTTTTCTCTTTTTTTGTTTTGAATTTGTCGGCAAAAAGAACATAGATAATCGCCACGAAACAACCGACAGTAATACAGATGTCTGCAAAATTAAACACGGCAAAATCTACAAACAGTACATTTATATAGTCAATTACATATCCCTTAAAAAATTCAGTGCCGCGAAACATTCTGTCCAGAAGATTTCCAAGTCCGCCCGAAACGATCAAAATAAGACAGAATCTCAAGACTTTATCTTTAACTTTTCCTGAAAACAAGGCTATCAAACACGCTAAAATCAAGACAGAAGTAAATACCGACAAGGCAAAAGTACTATTGCTCATTGAGCCAAATGCGGCGCCGGTATTTTCGACATATTTTAATTCTAAAATTTTAGGTATAACGCTTACGCTTTCAACGGGTAAAAGATATGTTTTGACAGCCAATTTTATCAATTGGTCAATTACACAAAGTAATATAATAAAAATGGCTGTCAAAATATGAATCATCGTTTACCTCTGTAAATTATTCGTCATCGTCAACGAAATCAAATTCAAATGTATCTTCTAATGAGCTGTTGTCATCAAAAGAAATTGAAAAAGGTTTATCAGGATTTTTTTCGTCAGAAACCGGTTTGGAAATCGGAATATCCTGAGACTCGTCATTCTCTGTATTCTGTTCATCAAAAACAAATTCGTTTTCGTCAAATTCATCAACAGAAAATTCTTCAAGAGTGTCATTTTCCAATAAAACATCTTCCTGCGATTCAAGTGCATTATCAAGACCTGTTTCGTCCTGAGCTGCGATTTGAGCCGAAGAATAAATATCTTCAAATCTGCTGAAGGAAAATGAATCTTCATCAACGCTGTCAGCAGCTTCGTCATCAGAAACTGTTTCCTGAATTTCAGGTTCGGAAGATGAATAAATGTCTTCAAATACAGTGTTATCGTCAGCAATTTTTTTAGAGAAGAAATCATCATCGTCAATTAAAGATGAAAACTCATCATCGCTCGACAGTTGCTCTTTGAAGATCGCGTCAATGATCTCATCGACCTTTGTTTTTGCGCTTTCACTTTCAGGTGTTTGTGAAATAACAGTATCGTCAACATCACTTAATGAAAAATCAGAAATGCTCTTGATAAGATAAATCTGATCTTCATATCTTTTGATCATTGTGTTTTTGAATGTTTCAGATTCTTCTTTAAGCTTTGAAAGAAGCGACTGCTGTGAATTGATATCCTCGGCAATTGTAGCAAGCTGCTGTTTTGAAGTCTTGGCTGCATTCTCAATAATTTCAGACGCTTTTATTTTTGCGCCGGTTATAACAGCCTTTGCGTCTGATTCAGCCTTTTCCGTAGCCATTTTTGCCTGCGCTCTTGCATTGTCAAAAGTCTGCTTAAGCATTGTCTCAACTTCGTCGATCCTTTTCTTGATGCGGACATTTGTGATCGCATCGGCGCTTTCGGCTTTTGTTTCAGCGGCTTCGATAATGCTCTGCGCTTCTTTTCTTGCCTCATCAATCAGTCTTGCAGCCATTCTCTGAGCGCTGACAACAGCATTTCGAAGACTCTGCTCATCATTTCTGTATTCTTCGATTTTTGATGCAAGAATATTCAGTTTTCTTATAAGCTCCTTATTTTCATTGAAGACAAGATTATATGAAGAATATATCTCGTCTATGTAGCCGTCAACCTCATCGGTTTTATAAAAACCTCTGCCTAAGTTCTGGAACTGGTGATTTTTAATATTAGCAGGCGTTAACATATTGCCTCTCCCTCACACAAAAATCTTACTGAAAAAAGATACCGTCAATGTTGTGAGAATCTGTATCTTCGTCGATAGAGCCCGTATAGTCATATCCCTGAGGCTTGACCATATATGTTCTGTAAGCAACTCTTTTAAGCTCGCCTCTGTTAGCAATAGTTACACCATAGATGAAGTCTATAATTCTCTGCGTAACTTCGTTTGATGCTGATTCAAGATTGATGATAACTATTCTCTTCTCGTTGATATTCTTTGTGACTTCGCCGACATCTTCAAATCTTTCAAGCTTTGCTACAACTACGCGAGGCTTGGAAGCGCGGGATTCATTCGAAGCATGGAAATCAACAACATTGTCATTTTCA
>JAFSTS010000196.1 GCA_017445685.1 Clostridia bacterium
TGACAGATTGAAAATCAAAACTTATAAAAGAAGCTTTTCTACAGACAGAGTTTACATAGCTTTAAGCCGGCAGGGAAATTATTTAAACGAAAAATATGACGCAGTTTTGCCGTCGGAGATATTTGAAGGTGAGGAAAATGAAGAAAAGAATCAGTGATCTGAAACAGAAAATCAAAAAGATAATCGCAGAGCTTGAAATCAAGCTCATGGCGCAGGAAATTCATTATATAAACGGTCCCGAAACACTGCCGCCTCCTCTTTCAAAGGAGGAGGAAAAAGCTCTCATGGACAGGATATCTTCAGGCGACGAGAGCGCAAGAGAGGTGCTGATAGTTCACAACCTGCGGCTTGTCGTATACATAGCAAAAAAATTTGAAAACACTTCTTCAAGCGTGGAGGATCTCGTTTCCATCGGGTCAATAGGACTCATAAAAGCAGTCAACACCTTCAGCCCGGAGCGAAACATCAAGCTTGCGACTTACGCTTCAAGGTGTATCGAAAACGAAATTCTCATGCACCTGCGAAAAACCACAAACCAGCGCACGGAAGTCTCTATCGACGAGCCGCTGAATGTTGACTGGGACGGAAACGAGCTGCTGCTGTCGGATGTTTTGGGCAGCGATTCTGATGTTGTAAACAGAGGAATAGAAGAAGAAGTTGAACGCGAGCTTTTGCTTGAATTTATCGAGCGTCTTGACAAGCGTGAAAAAACTATCATGAAGATGCGTTTCGGGATAGGCGGAGGAAAGGAATACACTCAAAAAGAAGTTGCCGACATTCTCGGAATTTCACAAAGCTATATTTCAAGGCTCGAAAAAAGAATAATCGAAAAAATGAAAAAGGATTTTGAAAAAGTATCTTGAATATAATGTAAAAAAGAGATGAAAGTGTTTTTGGCACGATCATCTCTTTGTTTACTTTATGAGTAATTATTTAAGGTTATTGACAAGGATATTATACTGCTCCTTGATTTTTTCAGGAAGCTTGTCGCCGAATTTCTCATAGAACTCGGCAATACCCTTTGTCTCCTCTGTCCAGAGGTCTTTGTCAACATCAAGGATCTTCTTGAGGCTGTCGATAGTAACTTCGTCTTCGATGCCTTCAAGGTTGATGTCTTCTGCGTTGGGAACATAGCCAATAGCCGTTTCCTGAGCACCGACTTTTCCTTCGCAGCGTTTGAGGATCCACTCAACAACTCTGAGGTTTTCGCCGAATCCGGGCCACATGAAGTTGCCGTTTTCGTCTTTTCTGAACCAGTTGACATTGAAAATCTTGGGAGCTTTTTCGGGATCGAGAGTTTCACCGATGTCGATCCAGTGCTGCCAGTAGTCAGCCATGTGATATCCGCAGAACGGAAGCATAGCCATCGGGTCATGACGAACAACGCCTACAGCGCCTGTTGCAGCGGCAGTTGTTTCAGAGCCCATTACAGAGCCTACGAATACGCCGTGATTCCAGTCTCTTGACTGATAAACAAGGGGTGTGAGCATAGCGCGTCTGCCGCCGAAGATGATAGCGGAGATCGGCACGCCTTCGGGATTTTCAAACTCGCTGCTGATACAGGGGCAGTTCGTTGCAGGAGCAGTAAAGCGGCTGTTGGGATGAGCGCCTGTAACATCGCTTGTTTTGCCGTTCCATTTGTTGCCTTTCCAATCTACTGCGTTTTCAGGCGGATTCTTGTCAAGACCTTCCCACCAAACAGTATTATCATCAAGGTTATGCGCAACATTTGTAAATATAGTACCCTTTCTTGTGGAAGCAAGAGCATTGGGGTTGGATTTTTCGTTTGTGCCGGGGGCAACGCCGAAGAAGCCGTTTTCGGGGTTAATGGCATAAAGTCTGCCGTCTTCGCCTTTTCTGATCCATGAAATATCGTCGCCTACAGTCCAGACTTTGTAACCTTTTTCTTTATAAATTGCAGGAGGAACCATCATAGCAAGGTTCGTCTTGCCGCACGCTGACGGGAATGCAGCGCAGACATATTTAACTTCGCCCTGGGGATTTTCTACACCGAGGATAAGCATATGCTCTGCCATCCAGCCTTCGTTTTTGCCCTGATAAGAAGCGATTCTCAAAGCAAAGCACTTTTTGCCGAGAAGAACATTTCCGCCGTAACCTGAGTTAACGGAAATAATCGTGTTGTCCTGAGGGAACTGGCAGATATATCTCTTCTCTTCGTCGATATCGCATTTGCAGTGAAGTCCTCTTACCCAGTCGTTGTTTTCGTCTCCGAAAGCGTCCATAACAGCCTTGCCGACTCTTGTCATGATAGCCATGTTCAAAACAACATAAATGGAGTCAGTAAGCTCAATTCCGACCTTGGAGAACTTGGAGCCGACCGGTCCCATGGAATAAGGGATAACATACATCGTGCGTCCCTTATAGCTGTCCTTTGCGATGGAATAAAGCATTTCATAAGCCTTTTTGGGCTCCATCCAGTTGTTAGTCGGGCCTGCGTCTTCTTCCTTTTCAGAGCAGATAAATGTTCTGCCCTCAACTCTCGCAACATCGTTTACAGCAGTGCGGTGAAGATAGCAATCGGGAAGCTTTTCCTCGTTGAGCTTGATCATTTCACCTGTTGCGCAGGCTTCTTTTCTGAGCTCTTCGATCTGCTCCTGAGAGCCGTCGATCCAGACAACTTTGTCAGGTTTGACCAGATTGATTTTGTCGTCGATCCATTCAAGGATACTTTTATTATTTGTAAGTGCCATAGTTTTCTTCCTTTCTGACAGATACTTTTTTTACATATAAGATTATATATAATTTTGAGACAATTTTCAACTGTTTAAATGTTAAAAAATTGTCAATTTATTTATGGATTTATGTTAAAATGTACAGTTATCGATCGGCATGGTTGCATAAGCGTTAAGTGTTTCATCCGCAAATGTGCCGGACAAAGCTTCATAATACCCCTGCGCGCCGACCATAGCGGCATTGTCTCCGCAGTATTTAAGCTCCGGCAAATAAAGCTCCCATCCCCTGTCTGAGCATATATTTTTCATCTTTTCACGAAGAACACTGTTGGCGGAAACTCCTCCTGCAAGCACGATCTTTTTGTGAGAAAACTCCTGCGCCGCCTTCTCGACCTTTTGACAAAGGCAGTTTGTTACAGCTTCGATGAAGCTTGCGCCGAGATCCTGCACACTGTAGGCTTCACCTTTTTGCTCAAATTTATGAATAGTGTTGATCACTGAAGTTTTCAGCCCGGAAAAGCTGAAATCATACGGTCTGCCGTCAACCCTCGGAGTCGGAAATTTGAAGGCTGTTTTATCGCCGTTTTTTGAAACTTTGTCAAGATTCAAGCCGCCCGGATAGTTTAATCCCATTGTCCTTGCCGCCTTATCCATCACTTCGCCTGCCGCATCGTCCATGGTTTTGCCGATAACTTTATAGCTTGTGTAGTCAAGCACTTCAATTATATGCGTATGTCCTCCGCTGACAACAAGCGCCAGAAACGGCGGCTTTAAGTCAGGATGGCTGATATAATTTGAAGCGACATGGGAACGAAGATGATGTACGGGAACGAGCGGTTTTTTTGAAGAAAAGCTGAGTCCTTTTGCAAAATTCACTCCAACGAGCAGCGCGCCGATAAGTCCGGGCGCATAGGTTACCGCAATAGCGTCAATATCCTGCATGGCGCAGCCTGCCTTTTCAAGAGCCTCTTTAGTCACGCCTGAAATCGCCTCTGCGTGCATTCTTGACGCAATTTCCGGCACGACCCCTCCGTAAATTATATGTTCGTCAACCTGAGACGCAACTATGTTTGAGAGAACTTTTCTGCCGTCCTCAACTATTGCCGCCGCAGTTTCGTCGCAGGACGATTCGATTGCAAGTATTTTCATTCTTCCACCCTCAATCTCAAAGTCATAATATGCGCATCCTCCACGGGAGAGGAATAAAAATCTTTTCTCTCCCCTTCGATTTTAAAGCCGAATTTGGAATAAAGCGAAATTGCTTCTTTGTTGCTTTTTCGCACCTCAAGGCTGATAAACTCGTCGTTTCTCAAAATAGCGTCACGAAACGCCCGATCAAGAAGAAGCGTGCCGACGCCCTGTTTTCTGTGTGATTTTTTTACCGCGATGTTCGTAACATAACATTCCGAGCAAATGCTTTGTATCCCGATATATCCCAATACTTCACCGTTTTTTACGGCGACAAGAAAGTGGGCGTTCGGGTTTTCAAGCTCCTCTGCAATCGATTTTTCGCTCCAGGGAACGCTGAAATTTTCTTTTTCCAGCTCAGCCACGGCAGAAATATGCTCCGATTTCATGTTTATTACATCAGTTTCTTTTTTTATCCTGTCCAAAAGAAGCAGAAGACCGTCATAGATCTCTCCGGCGCATTTTTCATAATTTTCCAAGTCAGAGCCAAACGGATCGGATATTTCTTTTCCAAGCGTAATGACTCTTTGCGAGCCTATCGCAGAAGCAAGAGCTGTTCTGTGATTATTTGACATACAGACAAAAAGATCAGTGTCCATAATTATATATGCGTTGAGCGCTCTTGAAGCATGAGAAGAAATGTCCGCACCGTATTTTTTTGCTGCTTCAACAGCGTTTTCACTGACCGGGTCACCCGGTGAAGCGGCAAGCCCTGCGCTTGATATTTCAATGTTTTCTATTTTTTCTTTTTTTATCATCTCACGAAAAATGCCCTCAGCCATCGGGCTTCGGCGGGTGTTTCCCGTGCATACAAAAAGTATTTTCATTTTTATCCCTTTTTATCCCTTTGCTATAGCAAATCACTCTAATTAGGATATCCTGATCAGTGTGATTTGCTTATATACCAGCTTTTACCGATTCCTGCGTCGGCAACGAGCCTGACCTTCATTTTCATCGCGTTTTCCATTTCGTAAACGAGAATTTCCTTTGCCTTTTCGGCTTCGTCTTCAGGAGCTTCAACTATCAGTTCATCGTGAACCTGCATGATAAGCTTTGATTTCATGTTCTCGCTTTTTAGTCTTTCATGTACCCGTATCATCGCAATTTTGATGATATCCGCGGCTGTTCCCTGTATGGGCATATTCATAGCCACTCTTTCGCCGAACTTTCTTGTCATCGCGTTTGAATCGGAAAGCTCGGGAAGATATCTTCTTCTGCCCATGAGAGTCTGAGCGTAACCAAGCTGACGGGCATTTTCGACGACATTTTTCATGTAGTCGCGCACGCCGTGGTAATGTTGAAGATATTCGTCAATATACTGCTGGGCTTCTTTTCGCGTTACGCCGATATCCTTTGCAAGAGAAAAGGCGCCGATACCGTAGGCTATGCCGAAGTTTACGGCTTTTGCCCTTGAACGCATGAGATCTGTCACCATGTTTTCAGGTATATTGAAAACCCTGGCGGCAGTCGCCGTGTGAAAATCCGCGTCCTCGTTAAACGCTTTTATCATGTTTTCATCGTCCGCCATGTTCGCAAGAACTCTCAATTCAATTTGAGAGTAGTCCGCGTCGATGAGAACGCAGCCGTCCTTTGCAAGAAAGAACTTTCTGAACTCCTTGCCCTCAGGCGTTCTGACGGGAATATTCTGAAGATTCGGCTCAACAGACGAAAGTCTGCCCGTTCTTGTTTCCGTCTGATTGAAAGTTGAGCGTATTCTGCCGTCCTGCCAAATGACCTTCAGCAGTCCGTCGCAATAAGTCGATTTCAGCTTTGAAAAAAGCCTGTATCTCAAAACCGCCTCAACCACAGGGTGCTGATACTTTATGTCCTCAAGCACTTCGGCGTTAGTGGAATAACCTGTTTTTGTCTTCTTGCCGCCCCTGAGCCCAAGGTCTTCAAAAAGAGCCTGTCCGAGCTGTATGGGTGAATTGATATTAAATTCATGCCCTACTAAATCATATATTTCCTGAGTCAGACTTTTTATCGCCGCATCCAGAGCTGCGGAATAGTTTTCTATCCCCTCCCGGTCAACGGCAAAACCCTCATGCTCCATTGACGCAAGAACTGCGGCAAGCGGTAGCTCGGTTTCACGATATAGCTTTTCCTGACCGTTTTCCTTAAAGCGCTCTGTCATATACTGATAAATTTCCATAAGATACCACGCTTTGAGAGCATTTTCGTCTTCGCATTTTGCCTGCGGCAGTTTGAATTTTCCGACAAGCTCCAAGATATCGTAGCTTTTAAGCGAAGGATCGAGAACATACGCGCCGAGCATTACATCGTCTCTTATGTTTTTGCACTCGAAACCGTTTTCAAGAGCATAACGGTAAATCGGTTTGGAATCGTGAACAATAATTTTTTTGCTGTCGTCCGACAAAATGTCTCCGATCAGACCGTAAAAAAGCAGATCGTCGCTTTTACAAGTCATAACCTCTTGATCAAAAACGAAATATGCCGACTTGATAATGGTATTGTCAAACTCAAAAAATGCAAAAAACTTATCTGCCTTTTTTGCCTTGGCGCGAATATCGTCTATCTCAGCTTCAGAAAAAGATACCTGCTTTTCTTCTTCAGCGGCTTCTGCATCTTCTGACTTTTCAAGCCCAAGTTTTTCAAGCGCTTTGAAAAGCTCATATTTGGTCAGCAGTCTCGCCGCTTCGTCCAAGTCCTTATCGGCAGATTCTTTAAAATAAAAACTATAATCTTTTTCGATTGGAGCAGACAGGCAGATCGTACCGAGCTCCCGGCTGAGATATGCAGACTCTTTTCCGTTTTTCAGCTTGTTTTTTACGCCGTCACTCACTTCAAGTGCGTCGACATCTTTGTAAACGGCGTCTATGCTGCCGTACTTAGAAATGATCGAAATTGCAGTTTTCGGGCCTATTCCCGCGACGCCGGGAATATTGTCGGAATTGTCGCCCTGAAGAGCTTTAAGCTCTATCATCTGTTTTGGTGTGACAGAGTATTCCTCAAAAAGCTTCTGCTCGTCATAGAGCGTCTGACCCTTGTTTGTCGCAAGCAAAACGAAAGCCTTATCCGACACAAGCTGCAGTGAGTCACGATCTCCGGTCAGTATGAAGCATCGGTCATTTTCCCCTGCATTAGCGGCAAGAGTGCCGAGAATATCATCTGCTTCATATCCCTCAATCTCAAGCACATAGCAGCCGAGAGCTTTCAAAAGCGCCTTGATCCTCGGAAACTGTTCGAGCAGTTCATTTGGCGTGGCGTGCCTTCCTGCTTTGTATTCACTGTAAAGCTTATGGCGAAAGGTCGGAGCCTTCAAATCAAAAGCGACGACAGTTGCGTCGGGATGATACTGATTCTTTACAGCAAAGAATGTGTTCATAAAACCGAAAAGAGCATTTGTATATTCACCTTTTTTATTTGACAGAAGCCTTATGCCGTAGTATGCCCTGTTCATTATGCTGTTGCCGTCTATAACTAAAAGATCCATCTTGCACCTCTCTTAAACTACACAAAACGGCACCGGGATGACCGATGCCGAAAGTGGATTAGTTGTTGTCAGGATTTTCGTCGTTTCGGTTTTCATCGTTCGGGTAGCCGTAACCGTATCCATATCCGTAGCCTTTTGAGTATCCGTAACCGTAGCGTCCGCCGTACTGATATTTTGTTCTGATATTGTTTCCGACAGATTTTTTGATGTTGTTAAATACACAGCCGATGATTTTAGCTTTTCCGTTGGATACATCGTCGATAACATTTCTGATTGCGGAAACAGTAGCGCGGTCTTCCCTGACGACAAGTATGCACGCGTCGGCATAGTTTGTAACAACCGTCGCGTCGGTAACAACTCCGGCAGGAGCAGTGTCGATGATAACATAATCAAATTCGGATTCAGCCATCTTGATGATTTTATCCATCGCAGATGAGGAGAGAACTTCGGACGGATCAGCTACGCTGGACGAGCCGGCAAGAAGGCAGATATTATATTTTTCAACATATCTGATGGATTTGTTGAGCGTGGTGTTGCCGTTGATAACATCGGCAAGTCCTCTCTTGACGCCGGTGTTGACGCCGAGCATTTTGCAAACGGCAGGCTTACGCAAGTCTGCGTCAATAACGAGAACTGATTTTCCGTTCTGGGCAAGACCGATGGCAATATTGATAGCAACCGTCGTCTTTCCCTCGTTTTCGGAAGCGGAGGTTATCATGAAGGTCTTGTAGCCGTTCTTGATGGAAACAGATTCGATCTTTGTTCGAATCGCCTTGTATGTCTCAACAAACGCAAAGCCGTTTGATGTGTCGTTGATAAGCAGAGGACGCTTGTCTTTTGAGTTTTTCTTGTCGTTCTTTTCAACGTGAGCAACTGAGCCGAGGACGGAAACGCCAAGCTTTTCTTCGATATCATCAGCTTCACGGATAGTAGTTTTTGCGGCGTTGGTAATAACAACGATAAGAGCGGAAATTGCAAAGCCGAGGAAACCGCCGATGACGAGATTTCGAAGATACGAATTATTCGTGTCGGGGTTTGAAGCCTTGATCGGAGGATTTATGACCGTAAGACCGATGTTGGGGAAAGCGCGTTTTGTGACCTCCTCGTAGTGTTCGATAACAGAGTCGGCAATCGCCTTTGACTTGTCGGCGCTGTCGGTCGTGATAGTCATTTCAATAACGTTCGTGTCGTCCTGAGCAGTGACCTTGACGGCGGAATTGAGCTCCGACTCAGTGAGATTGTAGTTTTTGCAGTCCTCAAGAACTTCAAAATAGAGTATCCTGCTTGAAAGAACATAGGAAAAAGTGTTGGCGATTTTGATCGAGCCGTTGATCTCGTTATAAGATGAATCGGTCGATTCACCTGAGATAGCGTTGACGACAAACGATATTCCCGAAGAATAAGTCGGTGTAACGGTGAGCTTCGTTATTCCGACGCCGCCAAAAGCCATGGCGACTGTCAAAAGTACAATAAGCCACCACTTTTTCAAAAGCGCTTCGATAAGATAAACAAAATTGATCTCAATTCCGTTAGATGCGTTGTTTTTACTGTTTTCCAATTCTATGACCTCCCATATCCATTATCCGTTTGTTATTTGTTTCAGATTGTGAAACGCATAGCGAAATAAACGACAGCGTGATCACAAGCTGGATAAATGTTTCAAGATAAACTACCATGATATATTCGATTGCAAGCATACACATTACAATAACCAGAAACGGTGTAGTGAAGTTTACACCTTTTTTGTACTGACGGGCAAGCTTGACTAAAAGATATATATAAAACCAGTAGTACGCTATAAAGCCGACGATTCCGAGACAGGAAAGCATCTCAAGCCAGTTGTTGTGCGAATAAGTAGAGCGCGAAAAGATGTTTCGCAGATATCCTGAGAAGTTATGAGCGCCGACGCCAAGGATCGGGTGCTGACAAAACAGCTCAAAAGCGTATTTTCTGAAAAGCCGCCGCTCATACAGGCTTGTATCGCCTTTGTCGTTTTCAAGGAAATTAAACATTGCGCTGAATTTCCAGCCTATCGCTTTGTAAAGATGCTCGTCGGTAAAAATCAGGTATGCGACAAGTCCGACGACGAAAACGGCAAGGAAAATGTTTAAAAACTTATGCTTTCTCTTGCGGTCGAAAAGAATTATCAAAAATACCGCAAGGGCTACGAGCGACACAGATTTTCGCGAGCTTGTCAGCATCAGCATAAATCCCAGAAAAACTATCGGCACTGCCATGAGCGTATTTTTCTCGGAATAAAACCTGTAAAAAAGGATTATGATCATCAGCGCAAAAGATATGGCAATATTGTTTACATTGTTGCCTGTGATCTCATAGCCGCCCAGATGCCTTGAAAAAAGCTGGGAAGTCGGAACGGAGAAGAAAATTTTTAGTCCGAGGTATATGACCGACAGGATAAAAATGTTTTCCGTCCGCCGAAAATCCTGCTTTGTTTCGATGTTCAGTATCAGAAAATAAGATATCGCCAGATTCTGGACCATCTTTGACATTATCATCATTACCCTTTCGGGATATCTTGCCCACAAAATAGACATCAGGCAAAGCAGAATGAAAACACCGTACCAGAGCGTATGCATCGGGATCCGAAAACGGCTGAAATTCAAATATCTTCGCAATACGGCGCGCAGAGTGGCGACAGCCAGAAAGATAAAAAACGCAGCGTAATAAACATAGTGCCTGCCCTCGTCGCGCGAGTTGTGAGCAGTGATTATGCACATCAGGAAAAGCAGAGCGACATCATACAGCCTGTCCACTGCAAATGTAAAGTTATTGTTTTTAGTTGAATAACTTCTTTTGGCTTCCATTGCGTCACCCTTGAAATTTGTTCGTTCAATAAAGATTTTTTCTCAGGCAAACAGGAATATTCGAAAACTATACCTATTTACCCATTATTGAGTTATATCATACTTTTTTAAAATTGTATACAGTTTTTTGTATTTACCGCCATTTATTTTTAATAAAGAATCAGCGCACCATGGTAAACCACAGTGCGCTTGAAAATGAATTAACCGCTCAATAGAATATTATTCCTCCGTTAACCTGATCTATCTCTCCGAGAAATGCAACGGCAAGGTCGACTATTGCAAAGTCGCTTTCATCAACAGCCCCGTCTCTGTTGCAGTCCATTCCGAGAAATTCAGGCGATGTTTCTTCAGGCATACTTACCATGGAATTATATAAGTCGATGTAAATCAGGTCGCTTTCATCTGCAATACCGTCGCCGTTTGCATCGCCGAAGATCACAACGGTGTAGCTCTTAATTACCTCTCCGTTTTCAAGAAGATTTATCGTGCTGCCCGTGCCGTAGCCAAAGTCGTCAGGCGTGATTTCAACAGATGTATTCGCTCCCTGCGTCGTAAGATACATTTCGATATCGTCTTCATAGTAAATACCCTTTGTAAAACCGTAGATTATCATGTTTTCATCGTCGATCACGACTTCACTCGATTCAGCAGGCAAGAGCTTGGATTCGACTTTTTCTGCTGCTATCGTCACCGTAAGCTCACCGGAAACCTTTGTGATTCGGTAGGTGTTTTCTTTGCCAGTGTCGGCAGGCCCTTTCAGATTTTTATAAGTTCCTGAGACCGATACATCTGAAATCACATATCCGTCGGGAACATTTACGGTAAAATTAACCTGTCCGTCCCCTGTGCTGTCGGGTTCTCCTGAGGAACTGTTTCTGGAAACAGCTGAAAGGACTTGCGTTTCATCGGCTGAGGTGTAATCCTGAGTGTAGTAAACATCGACTGTAATATCAGAGTCGGAGGAAAATGTTACCTTATAACCTTCATCGGCTTTTTCTTCCTGAACATATTGCGTCACAGAATACAAAGCAGAAATCGTTTTTCTTTCAACATCACCGCACGAAGAACAGGTATATTTTATCACACCGCTTGACTGGGTCGTTGCAGCCGTTTCGATCGCACCGCTGTCAAAGCTATGCGCCCAGGCGTTGCTTTTGCAGGAAGTGACGCTTGAAGCAGTTGAAACCGTGCAGGAAGTCGAAGTCATATCAGGAGAAGAATAGAGCAGATAATTTATATTTCTGACAAGCTTTTCGCTATAGACAAGACTTGAATTATAATAAACATTTACGATAGTTCCTGCCGTTCTGTAAGTTGTAGAGGTGTAATACTTCTGGCTTGATGAAGCAGGAGTTTCACTCATCGGATTTGTTCCTGCGGCAAAAACTGTTGCTCCGCTGATGAGCAGCGTTCCGTCCGAATCGAGCGGAGAATTGTCGCCGCCCCTTGCCTGAGAAAGAACAGTGAATGTGCCGCCGTAAAGATTCAGCGCGCCGTTTGAGTCAAGACCGTCTCCGTCACAGCTTACATAAAAGTCTCCGCCGTAGAAGTTCAACGCATAATCACCGCTTGAGGACGAGCCTCCGGGAGCGTTTGAGCCGGGGTTGCCCCAGCCTCCTCCCGGTCCCCAGCCGCCGCCGGGGTTAAAATGATTGCCGCCGCCTGCTCCGGGATCAGAGCCGTTTGCGCTGCCTCCTGCCGCGTTCATTCCGTCGTCTTGAGCTATTACATAGTACTTGCCGGAATAAGTGTTGACAGTGCCGGCTTCCAGACCTTCATAGCTTGAATAAATGTAGATTTCGGGATCACGCTCGTATCCGCCCTCAGATCCAAGCTGAAGCGTCGTGTCGGCATGAACGCCGTCATCACCTGTGTAGATATAAAATGTGCCGCCTGTGATCGAGGCATAAGCGTCGGAATGGATCGCGTCGTCGGCAGTGTTAAGATTGAAAGTGCCGCCGGTTATGGTTATAGTATTTGCCGCATCGTCGCTTTCTTCATCGTTATTTGAAGCTTTCAAACCCTTTGCGCTCATAGTATCTTTGTCAAAGGTAGAGGAAGTGTATCCGTTTTCGGTTTTGATGTCAAATGTTCCGTTTGTAATGGTAAGGTCGCCGCCTGCCTGAATACCGTCGCCGACAGAGTTTATTGTAATGCTTCCGCCGTTTATTGTGATATTGCCTTCGGAAACAGTGTCGGTCGAATCGGGCAAAGATTTTATTGCGTCATTTCCCGAAGTGACATTGATCGTTCCGTCATTTATCTCGATACTTCCGTCGAAGGCAATACCGTTGTTTTCGGCAGTTGCATTGATCACAGCGCCGTCTACAACAAGCGAAGCCTCTGCAGCACCCTTGATCGCATTCTTTGCGTTTCCTACCGCATTGAGCGTTCCGTCGCCGAAAATCGTCAAAGCTGAGCCTGACTTAACTTTTATTGCCGCACCTTCAAAATCTTCGTTTGTCTGCTCAGTTGATGCGTCCTCGTTATCGGTCAGAGTGTTGACCCCTTCGATTTTCAACAGGACATTGCTGTTCTTTTTTACAACAACAGGGGCTGTGGAAGACGATGCAAGTGTAAGATCATCAAGTATCAGTGTAACCGCGCTCAGACCCTTGCTGACGACAATACTTCCCTCCTTGCAGCTTCCGCTGATTCGATAAGTGCCCGATGATGTTATCGTAAGAACAGTGTCTTCGATCGTATATCCGCTCGAAGATACGGTTTCGGCAACTCCGTCGTCCGAAAATGTGAGCTTCGCGCTTTCCGCTGCATAAGTGTAAACCTTCTCGTCCTCAGACGCAAAGGACTGGATTGACAGGACAGTTGCGGATGTAACCAGACTTGTCAGTGCTAACGCTGATGAAAGAATTAAAGACAAAAGCTTTTTCATTAAAAATCCTCCTTTTGAATTTTTCATGATTACATTATCCTGTATTTAACTTAAAAAAACCTTTAAAATCAAAAAAAGTTTTTTAATTGTTTTTTATACAAAACACCCGAAGTATCGCTTGATACCTCGGGTGTTGATAAGCTTATGCTATCTTGCCGAGCAGTTTTTTGAACGCAAACGGCAAGGTGATTTTTTCCACATTTTCAGGCGACAGCAGCAAATACTCAGACAACACCTCATCACCGACGGAAAACACTATTTTTCCAAGAGTCTGACCTTTTTCAACAGGCGCTGTTGCGCTCAGATCGAGAGTTATTGTCTGCTTTAGTTCCTTTTCGTCTCCCTTTTTGACAGTCAACGGCTTGATTTCGGGGACTTCTGGAACAATTTTTTCCTTTTCTCCCATCACTACCTTTACCGGAGCGATCAATGATTTATCAACACTCGGCGATACACTGACATAGCTTGAAAAGCCGTAGTTCAAAAGCGCTTTTGCGCTCTCAAATCTATCCGTACTGTTGTCGCTTCCCAAAACTACGGCGCACAGATGAAGTCCGTCCCTTTGAGCCGTTGCGCTCAGGCAGCAGCCTGCCTTGCTTGTCGTACCTGTTTTCAATCCCGTTGTTCCGGGATAAAAGCGGACGAGTTTGTTGGTGTTTACAAGCTCTGTCGCGCCGTCTCTTAAACTGTCCATCCAAATCGTCGAATAGTTCTGAATCAGCTCGTGTTTTATAAGCTCGCTCGACATAACGGCGATATCATGTGCAGATGTTATATTTGTGTCCTCATCGTCAA
>JAFSTS010000197.1 GCA_017445685.1 Clostridia bacterium
CGCAAAGCCGGTGATCGGCACTATCGTTCCTGCGCCTGCGTGCTTTGCAATTTTATCAAACACTCCTATTCCCGTCAGGATCGCGGTGATGACTATGAGCGTAACGGAAACGCAGATTTTCGCATTGTCTTCGCTCAGAGAAAAATAGGTTTTATAACCTTCAAACAAAGCCTGTCCCAGACAGCATATTAAGCCGCCTATCAAAAAAGCCTTGATGATATTTTTAAATTTAGGTGACGGCGGCGAGGCTTTTTCAGCCATTTTTGAATACTGGTTTTTACTTATTGACAAAAAAATCACTCCTATCGGAAATATTTTGACCGACAGGAGCTTGTTTTATTCTTTAGAAAATCAGCATGATTCGATAAATTCGTAGCCTTCTTCTTCGACTGCATTTTTGATTTGCTCGTCCGAAAGCTCTGACTTGAGTTTAAGTACCGCAATACCTTTCGCACAGCTAACCTGAGCCGATTCGACCTGATCAAATTTTTCGAGCCTCGTTTTGACTCTGTTTTCGCAATGACCGCACATCATTCCGTCGATTTTGACCGTTTTTTCCATTGACTCTTTCACCTCCTGAAGCGTCACAGCTTGTTGAGTTTTTGAAGAAGTTTTTTTCAATTTAAAAAGATTCAGCCTAAGGGCGTTTGATACGACAAATACGCTCGACAGACTCATCGCAGCAGCTCCGAACATGGGGCTTAACTGCAAGTGAAGGGAGTTGATGAAAACACCTGCCGCAAGCGGTATTCCCAGACAGTTGTAGAAAAATGCCCAGAAGAGATTTTCCTTGATATTTTTAAGCGTGGCGCGGCTGATTTTTACGGCGTTTACAACATCGGATAATCTGCTGTTTACTACAACTACATCCGCCGAGTCGATAGCAATATCGGTGCCTGCGCCGATGGCAAAGCCGATATCCGCGCTCATTAGCGACGGCGCGTCGTTAGTTCCGTCGCCAACCATGCCGACAAGACCGTTCTCTTTCAATTTTTCAACCTGCGACTGCTTTTCACCGGGAAGAACATCGGAGATTATTTTTTCTATCCCTGCCTGTTTTCCTATCGTTTGGGCAGTGTTTTTGTTGTCTCCCGTGAGCATGACGACATCTATGCCGAGCGCTCTGAACTCGCTGACGGCTTCACGGCTGTCGTCCTTGATTTTATCCGCAACGCAGATTATACCGATTATCCTGCCGTCTTCGCTGAAGAAAATCGGTGTTTTTCCGTGTGTTGAAAGGCTTTCATATTTTTCTTCTATCTCTTTTGTGATCTTTGCGTTTTGGGAAATATATTTCATGTTTCCGCCAAAGCACGTTTTGCCGCCGATCATGCCGCTCAGACCGTTGCCGAAGGAAGCCTGAAAATCTTCTGATTCAAGAAGCTCGATTTTTTCACTTTCAGCCTTTTCAACGATAGCTTTGGCAAGCGGATGTTCGCTCTTTTTTTCAAGTGAAAAAGCCACTTGAAGAAGATGTTTCTCGTCTTTTTCAAAAGATATCACATCTGTCACTTCGGGGTTGCCTGTTGTGACAGTTCCAGTCTTGTCGAGGACAATTGTTTTGATTTTTCCTGCGTTTTCAAGACTTTGGGCATTTTTGAAAAGTATTCCGTTTTTAGCCGCCACTCCGTTGCCGACCATAATTGCAACAGGCGTCGCAAGACCGAGAGCGCAGGGACAGCTTATGACAAGAACGGATATCGCTCTCTCAAGCGCAAAGCCGCCTCCTTTGCCGATAATCAGCCACACTGCTGCCGTGACAAGCGCAATGGCAAGCACTGCCGGCACAAATACACCCGAAACCCTGTCCGCAATTTTTGCAATAGGCGCTTTGGAAGAAGACGCGTCGGACACCATTTTTATGATTTGGGAAAGCGTCGTATTCTCGCCTATCCTCGTTGCTTCACATTTGAGAAATCCCGAAACATTTATCGTTGCCGTTGACACGCTGTCTCCGACTGTTTTGTCGGCAGGTATGCTCTCACCCGTCAGCGAGGATTCGTCAACTGCGCTGCTGCCCTCAATGACCTTGCCGTCAACAGGTATTTTTTCGCCGGGTCTGACGATAAATATGTCGCCTAACTTTACATCGTCAATATCGACGCTGACTTCTTTTCCGTCACGGATGACAGTCGCGCTTTTTGACGCAAGCTCCATCAACCCTTTGAGCGCGTCGGTCGTCTTGCCCTTTGAACGGGCTTCAAGAGTTTTTCCGACGGTCACAAGAGTAAGTATCATTCCGGCTGATTCAAAATATACATTATGCGCAAAATGAGAAACATCTCTGCCGGCGCTGAGTGTATAGGTCATCAGAAACAGCTCGACCGTGCTGTACAAAAAAGCCGCCGACGCTCCGAGAGCAACAAGCGAATCCATGTTAGGCGCAAGATGAAACAGGCTCTTGAAGCCGTTTATGAAAAATCTTTTGTTGATTATCATGATGATAACGCACAAAATAAACTGCGCAAGCAAAACTGCGGCATAGTTTCCCGAAAAGAACGGTGTTTTCATGTGCACCATCGAAAAATACATCAGCACTGCGAGAAATCCTGCCGACCAGAGAAGCCGTTTCAAAAGATCTTCTTCCTGAGACTTTTCAGCAGTTTTTTCGCTTTTTACCTTTTCGTTTTTCGTTTTTGCGTCGTAACCTGCCTGCCTGACGGCAGAGATTATCTCATCGTCGGACAAGTCGGTTTTGACCTGCATGGAATTTGTCAGCAGATTTACGCTGCATTCCTGCACTCCGTCAAGCTTTGAGACGGCTTTTTCCACCCTTGCGCTGCAGGCGGCGCAGGACATTCCCAAAACATCGAACTGTTTATTCATTATATCATCTCCTTTTGGAGTTACCTTTCGCTAACATAATACAGCCTGATTGCCGAAAAGTCAAGTTTTTCGCGAAATTTAGTTTGACAAAGTCAGGCGATTTTAATATAATCATAAGGAAAGGACGGACGACGACATGATTTGCGAAAAAGACATCAAAATTTTAAGAGAAAAGCATGATTTGCCGGAGGACAAGCTTTCAGAGCTGTTGTCGACCGACGAATTTGACCGTCTTTTATCGGAAAACGCCGACGAAGTCAGACGCGAAAACTACGGCACTGATGTCTACATCAGAGGTCTTATCGAATTTTCAAACATCTGCAAAAACAATTGTCTTTACTGCGGCGTGCGCAGAGACAACGGAGAAGTTGAACGCTACCGTCTCGAAAAAGAAGACATTCTCGCCTGCTGTGACGAAGGGCATAAACTTGGCTTTCGTACCTTTGTGCTTCAGGGCGGCGAGGATCCGCATTTTTCCGATGATATTATGTGCGATATCGTCTCGTCTATCAAGAAAAAATATCCCGACTGCGCGGTGACATTATCCCTTGGCGAAAGAAGCGCCGAAAGCTACGAAAAGCTTTTTGCAGCAGGAGCCGACAGATATCTTCTTCGTCACGAAACGGCAAACGAAGAACATTACAGAAAACTTCATCCTGCCGAAATGAGCCTTGAAAACAGAAAAAAATGCCTTTTTGAGCTAAAGCGGATAGGTTATCAGGTCGGCTCGGGATTCATGGTTGGCTCGCCTTACCAGACTATTGAAAATATAGTTGAGGATTTGAGATTTTTGCAAAAGCTTCAGCCCGACATGATAGGTATAGGTCCGTTTGTCAAGCATACAAAAACGCCGCTCGGTGAATTTGAAAACGGCAGCGTGGAGCTGACGCTGAGGATAATTTCCGTTCTTCGTCTGATATTTCCAAAATCGCTCATTCCTGCGACAACTGCGCTCGGAACGCTCAGACCCGACGGCAGAGAGCTTGGACTTAAAGCAGGCGCGAATGTCGTCATGCCGAATCTGTCGCCCGTTGAAAACAGGCGGAAATACGAAATATACGAAAACAAGATCTGTCTCGGCGATGAGGCGGCCCAGTGCATCGTCTGCCTGAAAAACAGAGTGAAAAACGCAGGATACAACATCGTGGAAAACATCGGCAACGCAAAGACGAGAGGATAAAAAAACAAGCCTAACCGGCAGCAAAAGTTTATTTGACAAGCTTGTTTGGCTGTTTCAACAGACGCTGTTATTTTTGTGATTGTGTTTTTTGATGAAGTATAGTATAATAACAAGAAAACGAGGTTGTTTTCATGGAAAGTGTTTTTGAAAAGGCTGTTGCGTTTGCCGCAAAAGCCCATGCAGGTCAAAAAAGAAAAGGCGGCGGAGGAATTTATCTTCTTCATCCGCTTGAGGACGCTTTGATCGTCTCTACAATGACCGACGATGAAGAAGTTCTGGCGGCGGCAGTTTTGCACGACACGGTTGAGGATACTTCCGTTACGATCGAAGATATCGAAGAAAATTTCGGCCAGAGAGTGGCTGAGCTTGTCTCCCACGAGACAGAGGACAAAATGCGCGAAATGCCTGCAAGCGAATCATGGCAGATGAGAAAAGAAAAGAGCCTTGCCGTTCTCAAGGACGGATCGACTCAAACAAAAATGCTGTGGCTTGGCGACAAGCTTTCCAATATGCGTTCTCTTTCAAAGGCTTTTGATGAGCAGGGAGTCGCCGTTTTTGAAATTTTTAACGAAAAAGATCCTGCAAAACAGCGGTGGTATCACGAAACTATCCTTGAATACACAGCCGAACTCAGCGGCACGAACGCATATAAACAATATGAAAAGCTTGTTCATCATGTTTTTGATGAACTGACATAAGGAGAAAACAAAATGAATATTAAATTGACAGGAAGGATCGACTCCTCCAACGCAAACGCAACAGAAGAATGTCTCCGCGAACAGATCGGCGGCTTTGACGGGGAACTGACGCTCGACGCTTCTGAGCTTGAATATATTTCCAGCGCAG
>JAFSTS010000198.1 GCA_017445685.1 Clostridia bacterium
AGATCCGACGGATCATTCTATTACCATTGCAAAGATAGATAACGAAAACGCAGAAAATTACGCAAAAGAAGTTGAAAAGCTTTACAGCGAAGGCGATACATCTGTAGATGAGTCAACGGTGTCCATAACAGATTCGCAAATTTTCGACAACGCAAAATGCGTCAGCGCATTGGCGCTCAACGGAGAAGAAGTTTATGAGTCTCAGCTCGTCGAGGACGGAGAAGATATATTTTGGATAGAGTATCACTTTTCAACCTCGCTTGACAGCGTTGCTGTTGAAAACGCCATTTACGCAACCGTTTCTTCGTTCAAGCTGAAATAGAGGCAAAAAAATGATCAGGATAAACCAGATAAAAAAATCCCTTGACTCCCATGAAACCGAGCTTCTTTCCGACTGTGCGAAACGGCTCGGAGTAAAAAATGAAGATATCAAGTCGCTTCGCGTCTTCAGAAAATCCGTTGACAGCAGAAAGAAAGACAATGTGTTTTTCGTCTACAGCGTTGATGTTGAGCTAAAGGACAGCGAAGACGCCGTAATTGCGGCTATAGGTGAGAATGCCGACATTTTCAAAGTCGAAATTCCGAAATATGTTTTGCCTGAAAATAAACGGGTAAGTAATTTCAGACCTGTTATCGTCGGCTTCGGACCGGCAGGATTTTTCGCAGGCTTGACTCTTGCGAGGTCGGGCTTGAAGCCGCTGATACTTGAACGCGGAGCCGATGTCGACAAAAGAACTGCCGATGTCGATCGTTTCTGGAAAATGCGTCAGCTTGATGAGGAGTCGAATGTTCAGTTCGGCGAAGGCGGCGCAGGAACTTTTTCCGACGGAAAGCTTAACACAGGCATCAAGGATCCGTTCTGCCGTCATGTGCTTGAAGAATTTGCCGCTCACGGTGCGCCTGAGGAAATACTCTACAGCGCAAAGCCGCACATTGGCACGGACAAGCTGAAAAATGTTGTAAAAAACATAAGAGAAGAAATTATTTCACTCGGCGGAGAAGTAATTTTCAATGCGAAATTAAGCGATATAATCGTTTTCAACGGCGTGATTCAGGGTATCACTTATGAAAAGAACGGCTCGTCTTTTGATTTTGAGACTGACACGCTTGTGCTTTGTATCGGTCACAGCGCAAGAGATACGGTGAAAATGCTTTATTCGCACGGCATAAACATGATGAAAAAACCGTTTTCAGTCGGCGCCCGGATAGAACACCCGAGAGAATTTATCGACAAAGCGCAATACGGAAAATTTGCAGGTCATCCTGCTCTGGGAGCAGCCGACTACAAAATGGCTTGCCATCCGCCTCACGGCAGAGGAGCATACACCTTCTGTATGTGTCCGGGCGGCACGGTAGTTGCAGCGGCAAGCGAAAAAGGCGGCGTTGTTGTCAACGGCATGAGCGAATACAACAGAGACGCGGAAAACTCAAACTCTGCTCTGCTTGTCGGAATCGACCCGGAGGAATTTCCGGGAGACAGTCCGCTTTCAGGCTTTGATTTACAAAGAGATATCGAAAGCAAGGCGTTTTCTGTTGCCGGCTCGGACTACAGCGCACCGTGTCAGCTTGTAGGAGATTTCCTTTCGGACAAAGCTTCGACAAGGCTCGGCTCTGTAAACCCAAGCTGTCCGACAGGCGTTACTCCGACAGACTTGCGGAAAGTTCTGCCGAAAAAAGTGACAGATACTCTTTCAAGCGCGCTTGTTCAAATGGACAAAAAACTTCACGGCTTCACTTTGCCCGACGCAGTGCTGACCGGCGCCGAAACGCGAAGCTCTTCGCCGGTTAGGATTTTGAGAGACGACCTGTATCAGACAAACATCAGAGGGCTTTTCCCTGCCGGAGAAGGCGCAGGATACGCAGGAGGGATCGTTTCCGCCGCAGTTGACGGAATACGGTGCGCCCATGCAGTTTTGGAGGATGAAAGATAATGGATAAAAAAAGAATCGTAATAAAAGTCGGAACTTCGACCCTGACGCACAAAACAGGAAAGCTGAACATCAGAAAAGTCGAGCGTCTTGTCAAAACGATTGCCGACCTGAGCAACGCAGGCAATGAGATTTTGCTTGTATCAAGCGGAGCTATCGGCTTGGGCATGAGCAAAATCGGACTTGTTGAAAGACCGTCGGATACTCCAATGAAACAGGCTTGCGCGGCTGTAGGTCAGTGCGAGATGATGTATATGTACGACAAGCTTTTTGCGGAATATTCGCTGACCGTCGCGCAGCTTCTTGTGACAAAATTTGTCCTCGACAACGACAGCAGAAAAAATGTTGAAAACGCCATAGAAAGTCTGCTTTCCTGCGGCGTGATACCAATCATCAACGAAAACGACACCGTTGCGATCGACGAACTGGAGCTTGAAATCGGAGAAAACGATTCGCTTTCAGCAATTATTTCCTGCGTTGCAAAAGCCGATCTGCTTGTCATTCTCTCCGACATAGACGGACTTTTTGACAAAGACCCCAACAAAAACGATAACGCTGTTTTCATCAGCGTTGTTGAGAAAATAGACGAGCAAATCGAAAAATTTGCCGCGGGCCCGTCGTCCATACTCGGAACAGGCGGAATGACGACGAAAATCAATGCCGCAAAAATTGCAAACGCAGCAGGCATAGACATGATCATCATGAACGGCTCCAACCCCGAAAATCTGTACAGCCTGATTGACAATGAACAAATAGGAACGATTTTTAAGGCAAATCATCAGGAGGAATAAAAAATGAACTTGATCGAATCCATGGGGATCGGCGCAAGATCCGCCGCTAAATCCCTTGCCCTTGCTTCGAGCGCACAGAAAGATGAAATTCTTCGTCTCATTTCCGAACAGCTCAGAGCCGACTCTGCGGAAATCCTCAGAGCAAATGCCCAAGATGTGTCAAAAGCCCGTGAAAACGGCACGGCGGAAAGCATGATCGACCGTCTTCTTCTTGACGAAAAAAGAATCGGCGCAATTGCCGACGCGTGTATAAATGTTTCTAATCTTCCCGACCCTGTCGGCGAGGTCATTTCCGGCAGCGTCCGACCAAACGGAATTAAAATTACAAAAGTCCGAGTACCCATCGGTGTTATAGGAATTATTTACGAATCCCGTCCGAATGTTACCGTTGACGCGGCGATTCTCTGCCTGAAAAGCGGAAACGCTGTCATCCTGAGAGGCGGCAAAGAGGCAATCGAAAGCAACAAAGCTCTCGCTCAGTCAATGAGAAACGCCGTTGAAAAGGCAGGCTTTGACAAAAATGTCATCCAACTTGTTGAGGACACATCGAGAGATATTGCAACCCAGATGATGAAAGCAAACGGTTTGATAGATGTTCTGATTCCGAGAGGCGGCGCAGGACTGATAAGATCGGTTGTGCAAAACGCAACTGTTCCCGTCATTGAAACGGGAACGGGAAACTGCCATATTTTCGTTGACGAAAGCGCAGATGTCGACATGGCTGTGAAAATCGTTGACAACGCAAAGACTCAGCGTCCGTCCGTCTGCAACGCTGCGGAAAGCTGCCTTGTGCACAAAAATATTGCAAAAGAATTTCTGCCGAAAATTGCAAAAATCTTTGAAGAAAAGAATGTTGAGATTCGCGGCTGTGAAAAATGCTGCGGTATCGTTCCTGCGAAGAAAGCGACGGACGAGGATTTTGCAACTGAATTTCTCGATTATATAATCTCGATAAAAGTCGTAGACGATGTTGACGAAGCGATAGAACATATTGCAAAATATTCCACGGGACATTCGGAAAGCATCGTCACAAGGTCCTATGAAAACGCTGAAAAATTTAAAAAGAGCGTTGATTCCGCCGCAGTTTATGTCAACTGTTCCACGCGTTTTACCGACGGAGAGGAGTTCGGACTTGGCGCAGAGATCGGCATTTCAACGCAAAAGCTTCACGCAAGAGGCCCGATGGGACTTCGTGAGCTGACTTCTCAAAAATATCTCATCGACGCAAACGGTCAGACACGATAATTCCCTGACATAATTTATTTTTCCAACGCATACATATTACCGAAGAAAATAACGGAGGTTTTATGTATGAATAACCCGGTTGAAGAACGGGCTGTTGAGCTTGGCGCATACATAGTCGAAAACAAGTCAACTGTTCGTGACGCTGCGAAGAAATTCGGCGTGAGCAAATCGACCGTCCACATGGATGTTGCGACAAGGCTTGAAAAAGTCAACCCCCAGCTTTACACAAAAGTGAGGGAAGTTCTCGACTTGAACAAGGCGCAAAGACATATTCGCGGCGGCATTGCCACAAAGGAAAAGTATGAAAAGGCAAAACTGTGATCCTTAAAAGAGTCTGCCGCATTTAGAAAAAATCACCAAAGCGTTAATACATTGAATAAAGCACTCTGACTCGGTATTCGAATCAGAGTGCTTTTGATTTCTTAAATATGGCTTCTCTTTCGCGTTGCAACATAGTACCACGCCGCAACAAGAATAAGGTACACAGCAAAAAGCAGGTACGAAACAGTGATCAGATAATGAAAAGCGTTGTAAAAATAGTTCATTATCAGGTTAAACTGAAATTCAAGCTTCATTCCGCTGAGATAAATCGGTATCAGCCTGTTATAAATCAGAATCGACGGGATAAAAATCAGTATCCACGACGCGCCCAAGGCATAGATAATATACCTGAGCATCTGGCGCTTTCTGCTGGCAAACCTGTTGAGAAGTATCAAACATATAGCAATTATCGTCACGCAGACAATGGAAACGGCAATTACTACATAGTACAGATACAGCTTCAACTGCCTGATCGTCCGAAAGTGGCTGAATATCAAAGTGTTTTTATATGTGTTGACGCACTGTTCGGAAAAGCTATTGA
>JAFSTS010000199.1 GCA_017445685.1 Clostridia bacterium
AGGGAATGGCCGTATAAAAATGTTAAGCCAAAGATCCTCTGCGAAAAGCTGCTTGTAGACCATGATCCGAACAATACTTCCGACACTTTAATTGATTATAAATTCCACTGCTTCAACGGAAAACCGCTGTTTCTTTATGCCTGCGTAGACGGAGTTGCAAACGGAGAAAAAGGTGATTCTAAGCTTTCGTTTTACGATCTTGAATGGAAGCCTGCTCCTTTTTATCGAAGCGATCATCTTCCGCTTCCGTTTGATGCAAAAAAACCTGAAAAGTTTGACGAGATGGTTGAAATTGCAAAAAAACTCTCGGCAGGTTTTCCGTTCGTAAGAATCGACTTGTATTATGTTGACGGGAAAATATATTTTTCGGAAATGACCTTGTTCCCCGGAGCAGGCTTCGGTCTGTTTTCTCCTGAAGAATGGGAAAGAAAGCTTGGCGATGAGATCATCCTGCCCGATAAAACAGAATAATCTGAAATACAGCTTCGCAGTTTCGTAAAATGATTCTTCTGCGAAGCTTTTATATAGATTTTTTTTAAATTATTTTCAAAAACACTTTACTTATTTTGACATCTGATGTAAAATAATAAGGAAATGAATACAAGGAGAAATTTAATGAAAATTTCGTATAAAAGAATTTTATTGAAAATCAGCGGCGAAGTTCTTGCAGGCAATAATTCTTCGGGGTATGATTTTGATGTCGTGACCGATATTTGCCGTGCAGTTAAACAAATTCATGATATGGGCGTTCAGGTCGGCATCGTTGTCGGCGGCGGAAACTTCTGGCGCGGAAGAAGCAGCGGTGAAATGGATCGCCTCAGGGCCGATCATATGGGCATGCTTGCGACAGTAATGAACTCGATCTGCCTTGAGGATACGCTTGAACAGCTCGGTGTTGAAGCTGTTGCGTTTTCGGCAATACCGATGGAATTAATTGTTGAAAACTATGTCGGCTCAAAGGCTGTTAAAGCGCTTGAAAGCGGTAAGGTTGCAATTTTCGGCTGCGGCACAGGCAATCCTTTCTTCACGACGGATTCGGCGGCTGCGTTGAGAGCTGCTGAGATCAAAGCCGATGTTCTTTTCAAGGCAACTAATGTTGACGGCGTATTTGACAAGGATCCCAACAAGTTTGATGACGCTGTCAAGTATGATGTGCTGACTCATTCTGAAATTCTTGAGAAAAACCTCAAGGTCATGGACAGCACTGCCGCCGCTCTTTGCAAGGACAATGATATCCCCGTTCTTGTGTTTAAACTCGATGATCCGCAGAATATTGTCAGAGCGATCAGCGGAGAAAACATAGGAACGATTGTAAAAGAATAATTTTCAGAAAATATACATTAAGGAGGAACACTTATGCAGACTGTATTTGACAACACAAAAGAAAGAATGGAAAAGACTATTTCAAATCTTAAACATGAATTCGGCTCAATCAGAGCAGGCAGAGCGAATGCGTCCGTTTTGGACAAGGTTTCCGTTGACTATTACGGTACGCCTACGCCAATCAACCAGCTTGCAAGCGTTTCCATTGCCGAGGCGAGAATACTTGTTATTCAGCCATGGGATGCTTCCGTTCTCAACGCTATCTCAAAAGCTATCCAGGCATCTGATATCGGCATAAATCCCACAAACGACGGCAAAGTTATCAGGCTTGTTTTTCCGCAGCTTACGGAGGATCGCCGTAAGGAGATCGTAAAATCTGTACAGAAAGTCGCCGAAGAAGCTAAAGTTGCTGTTCGTTCCATCAGAAGAGACGCTATTGACAAGCTTAAAAAAATGGAAAAAAATTCCGAAATCACCGAGGACGACCTTTCAGACGGTGAAAAGGAAGTACAGAAGATCACCGATGACTTCATCAAGAAAGTTGACGATGAGACAAAGCTTAAAGAAAAAGAAGTTA
>JAFSTS010000200.1 GCA_017445685.1 Clostridia bacterium
CCTGCTTCTGTGCAGGAAGCTTCTGTTGTTACTGCCCATTCACCCCAGTTATGTCCGAGAGCAGTGATTTCTTCTGTATAGGTGTGAGAAGAGTCGTTCTGACAGGTGTATGTCTTAACACCTGCCTGTGTGCAGGTCGGAGCTGTTGTTACAACGCCGTCATTCCATGCGTGGCCGAGAGCTTCTGTTTCATCTGCCACATAGCTGTCACCGCAGCGAGAGCAGGTATATGTTGTGTAGCCGCCCTCTGTGCAGGTCGGAGCTGTTACTACTGCCTGATAATCATGACCGAGAGCTGCAACAGGTCTTGTTTCTGTATGATTTTCATCGTTGGCGCAGACTCTTGTTTCTACGCCGGCTTCTGTACAGGAGGCTGCTGTTGTTACTGCCCATTCGCCCCATGAATGTCCAAGAGCCTCAACAGTTTCCTGAGCTGTGAGAACTTCTCCGCAGACGGAACAATGTGAGCCTTCGGTAAGACCGGTTTCGGTACAGGTCGGAGCTACCGCCGAATCTGTTACAGGAGTATGATTAACAGAAAGGGTAAGCTGAGCATCGTCAAGATCAAATGTCTGACCTACTGTGACCGTGGAGGAAACAGGGCCCATCTTTTCACCGACGCTTCTTGCGGCATAGTTAAGTCCGCCCGCAAAAGAAGATGTTTTATTAAAGTCGGAATTGATGAAGATAGAGCCTTCTGTGCCAAACTGAGCTTCAGAAAGAACTCTGAAAGTGATAGTCGCAACTGTTCCGTTTGCAACTACGGGATCGGAAACCTTGGAATTGAGGGAGAAGCCAACACTCAGAGCTGTGTACTGAGCTTTCATTTCATCGGTGTTCCAATAAGCCGTATTGCTGTTTCTGGAAGAAAATATCTTCGCAGTGTTTGAAGCGCTTCCCGTAAGAGAATATGCGCTGAAAACGCCTTCGGAATAGTGAACAACATTGTTATTGATCGTGCTTCCGCCGACAAGCTCAAACTTTGTCGAATCAAAAATGATTACCGCGCCTGCGGAAATTACACGATAGTTTGTGTTCAGACCGAAAGTGACCGTAACCGTGTCTCCCGGATGAAGCGGCGAGGATGTGCCGCTGAGAGAAAACTCGGCAACAGCCTTAGACTCGTCGGCAACAAGACCGGCGACAGCAGTCTGAAGAGTGCTGAGATATCCGTCGACAGTCGCCTGATCGGAGGCAGGAAGTTCATAGTCGATAGAGTTGAGCGTATTCTCTACCGGCGCATAACTTTCGGCGGAGTAAATTCCGGCATCGTTATTGATCGGCACATTCTTTTCAATATAGCTTGTAAGAGAGGAATAATCCGCAAGATCATCCTCTGCAAAAGCAACTACGGAAAAGATGTTGATTACCATCAACAAAGTCAATGCCAAACTTATAAGTTTTTTTGTTTTAGACATTTCTTCTCCTCCTTTGGAAAACGGCTCAGCCAAAAGCCCGAAACCGTTACAAATATAAGAATACATAGAGATACTCCTACTATTGTAATAATAACATGGCAGGAGCAAGTTGTCAATTGTTTTTTAATAAAGTTTAACAATATTTTTTCTAATTTGAGCTATTTTTATACATTATGCTCTGAATCATCACCGTTTTCAACAAAAACTTTTTCATCGGACTCTTTTGCGGCTGCCGCGCGCTTATTTTTCCTCTTCAAAACAAGGTCTTTGACAAATTCGACAAACTCCGTTCTTTGATCGCCGACGATAAAGAAAACGCCGATAACAAAGATTATAAACTTGTAGGCAAAATTGATGAAAAACCATGAGGAAAAAAGTGTGATCTGCGAGCCCGTGGTGGAAATGATATACCAGTTGATCGGCACGATTCCCGACACGCAGGCAATGCCGCAGGCTATAACGCAGGCAAACATCTTCTTGAGCGGATACATCAGAAGATTATGCTTTCGGCAGATGATGATGGAAAGCGCAGCAGTCAGAAGTCTTGAAGTGAAGAACGATATTGCCGTTCCCCAGATTCCGAGATCGAAAACCCACCAGACAAGTATTCCCGTGCAGATGAAATTGAAAAGAGTGCCTGAACCGGAACAGATGAACATCTTTTTGTTCGTCTTGACATCATACATTATCGCCAGGGAATGATTGTAGTAAACCGCTTTAACAGCATGGGTCATTGCAAAAAACGGAATGATCTTCCATGCTTCATAGTATGCAGGACTTTTTGCAACAAGCAGCACAAGCTCCTGTGAAAACAGTCCGACTCCGAGGCAGACGACCACGGTCAGCCGCATTGCGACCATCGTGAAGTCGATGATCTCCCTTTTGCCCTCTTCGCCATGTTTCATCTTTTCGTTAAACCACGGTCTTTGGGCATTGTTGATAGCAGACTGGCAGACATCTATCGCGGAGCTGAACTGCATACCCACAGAATGTATTGCCGTGAAAATCGTAACATTTCCCGAAGCATAGTCCACTTTGTTTAAAAACAGCTTAGGAATGTACGACGCCATATTGTTAGCCATTGAGTGCGGAACAAGAGGAATAGCATACCTTAAAGACAGCTTGAGCATATCTTTGTCAATGCAGATTTTCATCTCGTTTTTTCGAATCAACTCAAAAAGTCCGACGAACGCAAATGTCGCGTAGGATATAGTCAGCGAAAGCATCATGCCGTTTAGCCCGCCAAGCGTATATCCCCCTATTTTCACATTTCTGCCGAAGACAAGGAAGATTATGTTTAGAAAAACATGAAGCAGCACAAAACCCATTCCGTTTCGCGCAAATCTCGTACCCTCCTGCATCGACTGAAGAAAGCCCTGATACATTGTATATATCGCATAAAACAAAAGTGAAAACAGCGTCAGCAGAACATTCGGAAAAAATGCAATACCGTCAAAAAGAAGCTTGCAAAGCGGAGACTGAAAAATCGTAAAAATTACGACAAACGCTCCGCCGAGCAGCATGATAAAAGTCATTATCGTTCCGAAAAATTTTTTGACCTTTTCACTGTCGTCCTTAAAGTCGCTGTAAAATCTGATTGCCGAATTGTTCAGAGAAAGGCTGATGAAGAAAACGGCAAGGAACATAAACTGCGAAAGCACGCCGTAATGACCGTACTCCGTGCCTGAAATATATTTTACATTCGTGTACAGCGGAAGCATGATCATTCCGAGAGCTTTTGTAAAGAAGCTTATCACGGAATAAATCACTGAATTTTTCGCAACTTTTTTTCTTCCGTCATTCATTGATTTTTACCTCTGTTTTTGGGAAACGATTTTTTCGTAAATTTCAAAAAGATAGTCCTTGCTTTTTTCGGGAGCGTTTCTTTCAAGCGCCTGCGCTCTCGCATTTTTCGACAGACGGCAGGCAAGCTCATCGCTATCAAAAATTTTCTTTATCATGAACGCAAGAGTCTGCTTCTCGGCTTTTTCATACATTAAGCCGGAATAATCGTGCTGAAGATAGGTCGATGTTCCGCCGACAAACGACGCCACGCACGGCAAGCCGAGGATCATCGCTTCGCCAAGAGAGTTAGGCGAATTTTCACACAGCGAATACTGACAGAAAACATGGCTGGTTTTCATGTAACCGATCATCTCCGACGCGCTGAGAGATCCGAGGAATTTTACATTTTCTTCAAGAGAATATCTGCTGATAAGGTCTCTGATATATTTTTCATAAGCCGTGATTTTTTTCTTTGGAGAATTGAACTTGTATCCGCCGGGGATTATCAGCTCGATATCGGGATATGTATCTTTCAGCAGCGCAAGCGCCTCGATCGCAACATGAAGTCCTTTTGCGGAATCTCTGCCCTGAATGCCGAAGATCCTGTGCCTTTTTATGTTTTCAAGCTGCCACTTGTTTTCATCCTTATAAAAATCCTCGCGAAACGCTCTGGGAACATAAAAATATTCAGCTTTTTTATTTACATACCATGAGTTTGCATGATCCCAGTCTGTCCTGCCGATTATATAATCGGCTTTTTTCAAAATTTCATGGGAAGATCTTGCGCGCATACGCATAAGCCTCTGCTTTTCTGCAAGTCCCTTGAAATGAGTTATGTCATAAAATGTCCTTTTGTGTTTGAAGCCTTTCGGCATGGCGCAAAAATAAACCTTCGAAAGCTCTGCCGGTATTCCCTGAAGCGTAGCGATCACACTGCCGGAATGCCTGCACATAAGCAAGTCTCTGCCGACAGTAAATTCAATGCCCTGAATGTCGATGATATCCGGCTGAAAATCGTCGAGGATCTTTTGAAACCTGACGATAAGCTTTTTCTGCGGACGCCATGTTATCGTCTTTGCTTTTATGCTGAAGCATTTTACATTGCCGGCTTCATCACAGCTTTCGTCGTTTGCGGGATTGACGCTGACGATCACAGCATTGTCAACAATACTTGATTTTTGGATGTTGTTGACGAGCATACCTATCCAGCCGCCGGAGGATTTTGAAGAGTTGAAATATCCTTCGGATTTCAGGTGAACGGGCATCGTTGTCAGAACAAGTATTTTCATTCTGTTTCTCCTTCAGCGTGTCTGCATTGAATATAAGCCGTTTTTCTTCCTTCGCCGTAATCTTTTGCCGAGGCTTTTTTCAGACGAATTGCTGTAGTAATACATCGCGCAGACGCCGACAAAAAATTCATTGGTGGGCATTGCGCCGAGGATAGTATGAGAGGACAGTCCGCCGACAAGGCACAGCACAAGCGGAAGCGCTCCCTCAAGAGACCCCGAAAAGCCCTGTTTTTTAAACGGCTCGGCTATCCTCTTGAAAAAGATAACATACATCGCCGTTACTATTCCGAAGCCGACAAGCCCGTGGCCGTAAAGAACTTCGATATACATATTATGCGCCATAATGCCACCGCCGGGCGATGTGAACGATCCCTTTGCTCCGAAGAGCGCCGTTGAAATGCTGCTGAAGGTCGCTTCGAGATAGACTCTTGCAAGGTGTGTTCTTCCTGCTGAAATATCGTCGTGACGGGGATGGATAAACCTGTCGAGGATCGCTTCAAAAAGACTGTAAAGCTCCGTCTTTTTTCCGAGGAAAACAAACAGTACGGAAACGACTATTGCAGCGGCGAGAAAAATTCCCGTCTGTTTTTTTGAGTTTTCGTTTCCGAAGCCCATGACTAAAAACCACACTATGATAATCAGGAAAAGCACTACGAAAGTTCTCGACTGGGTCAGAAGTCCAACATACGCCATCGGCACAGTCAATACCGCCATTATTTTTTTCGTAA